>WGFZ01000038.1 GCA_015491955.1 Nitratifractor sp.
CATAGTCGCTATTTTAAAATTTCTCTTCATATATATCCTTTATTTAATAATAAATCCTCTATCGAGATTTGCTAAATCTTTATAAAAGTAGTAGTTCTCAATCCCTAGATCTAAAAAATAGCTCTGCATAGCTTCACGCTGGTCAAAGCCCATCTCACAAGCTAAAGGGATAGACCTATCCTTAGCTAAAGCTACAATTTTACGAAGAAGCTCTGTTCCATCTCTTGATGCAAAAAGAGCAGTATGTGGCTCATAATCAACTACATTTGACTCTAATTTAAAATCTTTTGAGATATAGGGAGGATTTGAAACTATCATATCTATATCCCCTACCCCCTCAAGTAAAGAGCTATGCCTTAACTCTATACGATCCTCTAAAGCAAAACGGCGAATATTTTCTCTAGCCACAGCTAAAGCATCAAGTGAAATATCAGTTGCTATAATTTTTAAAGATGGAAACATTTGTGCTAGAGTTATAGATATAGCTCCACTACCTACCCCTATTTCAGCCACTCTTTTAATATTACTACTAGATATAATCTTAGCACTCTTATCTACAAGAATCTCAGTCTCAGGACGAGGAATTAATGCCCCTTGAGATATATAAAAACTCTTTGAATAAAAGCTAACTCTATTTGTTATATACTCAATAGGCTCACTCTTTAAACGTCTATCAATCAATTCAAAGAATCTACTACTATCGTCTAGTATATCTCTATCTTTTAAAAGAAGATAACTTCTATCACAATTTAAATAGTGTGCTAATAAAATCTCTGCTTCAAAACGAGGACGCTCTACTACACCCTTAAGCCTTTTTGTAGCCTCCTCAAGTGCTTGTGATACTCTTATGCCCATCACTCCATCTTATCTCTATCTAAAAATTCAAAAATTCCATCTTTTGGTAATTGGCTATCCATATCTATAGATTTTGGGTCAAAACCTAATGCATCTAAACGCTCTAAAATTGGTGGGTGGGTGTGGTAAAAACGTGAATATATTGGGTCAGACTTAGGAAATGCTTTATTTTCAGTTACAAGCTTCAATAGTGCAGATATTAGATAACTCTTACCTCCTATATCTGAACCATATCTATCAGCTTCATACTCATTATGACGACTAAGCATACTCATAATAGGGGTATATATAAAACTCAAAACTGGTAATAGCAAAAATATAGTAGCCAAAGTAACTCCAGCTGTTGGAACTACTCCCATTTGCATATAGAGCTTTTGTGGTAGATGTCCAAAAATATAGAATGCTACAAACAAAAATCCACCCATCATAGCTATATTTTTCCAAATATCTCCGTGTTTATAGTGTCCTAATTCGTGTCCAAGTACTGCTATAAGCTCTCTATTATTCAATTTTTGAAGTAAAGTATCAAAGAGTACAACTCGCTTAGAACGTCCCAATCCACCAAAGTAGGCATTAAGTCGGCTATCACGTTTACTAGCATCCATTACAAAAATCCCATCACTTCTTAAACCAGCTTCTTGCATAATTTTTTCAATATCACTACGAAGTTCACCCTCTGAAAGTGGTGTAAATTTATTAAACATTGGTGCTATGATAGTAGGATAGATTACATTAGCAAGTAGAGCCACAGCAAATAGAATTAGAAATCCTCCAAGCCACCAACTTTGATACTTTGATATAACAAAGCTTAAAAGTGCTAATACTATCCCACCGATAATTATAAAAATAGCCATAGATTTTACCGTATCTACTATAAACATTTTAGGAGTCATCTTATTAAATCCAAAAGATTCATCTATCTTAAAACGGCTATATATTTCAAAAGGAAAAGTTATAAGCCAATTTACCCCTAAAAATCCAAATAGGAATATTACCGATTTTGTAACACTATCTGTATTACCAACTACCCCTTGTAGCCAAGAAAAACCAGTAACTACCCACCATAAAAAGAGCAAATACTCTACAAAGCTCTCTAAAATAGATATACGCTCTTTAGCAATAGCATAATTTCCTGCAACATAATAACGCCCTTGGGACATAAGCATAGGTTCACGTCGTTTTTCTACATTTATATAGCCAATTTGCATAATTGAAAGATAAATCTTTATTAATATATAAAGAGAGTATATCCCTATAATTAAACTAAGCAAAGACATAAAAAACCTTTTCAGATAAAATTACTCAGCATTATACTTAAAGTATCATTCACTTAACAGCTAACTAAACTATTCTTGCTAAAATTCTTTAAAGAGTAAAAAATACCCTCAAAAGAGAGACTATGGCATATATTGACCTATATAATATCTATAAGAATTATGATGTAAAACAGATATTTACCTCTATGAATTTTCATCTTGAAGCTGGTGAGAGAGTTGCTATCGTAGGAGCTAATGGGTGTGGAAAATCTACACTTTTGAAAATTGCAAGTGGATTTGAAGAGCCTGATGATGGAAAAAGAGTTATAGACCGCTCAATAGAGTTTGGGATATTAGCCCAACAACCCCTTTTTAAATCTGGTCTTACAACAAGAGAAGCTATTGAGGCTCAACTAATAGAGTTAAAAGAGGCTCAAAATCGTTATCAATATTTGAGTGAAGCAATAGCTAAAAATCCAGATAATAAAGCTATATTAAAAGAACACTCTCAAGTATCTAGCTATCTTGACCACCATAATGCTTGGAATCTTGATAGTAAAATAGAGAGAGTCCTTCAAGAGTTTCAACTAAAATCCTATGAAAATCGTTTAGTAAATACTCTAAGTGGTGGAGAGCAAAGAAGAGTGGCTCTAGCTGGGCTTATATTGCGTAGCCCTGATGTATTGATGTTAGATGAACCAACAAACCATCTTGATGTGTATATGGTAGAGTTTTTAGAAGATATTCTACTCAAAGAGAAGTTTACACTACTTTTTATATCTCACGATAGATATTTTATAGATAGAGTTGCTACTCGTATCGTTGAGGTAGAAAATCACAAGTTAGTAAGCTATAAGGGTGGATATAAGAGCTATTTACTACAAAAAGAGCTAAGACTTGCCTCTTTACAAAAAGAACACGAGAATCTATTACGTCTGCTAAAAAAAGAGGAGGAGTGGCTTAGTCGTGGTGTACAAGCTCGTCAAACTCGTAATCAAGGTAGAAAAGCTAGAGTCTTTGAATTAAGAGAAAAAGCAAAAGATAACCCTACACTAATTAGAAAACTTAAAGTTGATTTGGAGAGAGAGAAGAGAAGTTGGAAGGGTGAAAAGAGCCTTGCTAAGAAAAAGGTACTATTTGAGATTGAAAATCTTAGTTATAGTATATCTTCACGCCAACTTATCAAAGAGTTTACTACTAGAATACTCCAAAGAGATAAGATTGCTATTGTAGGTGCTAATGGTAGTGGAAAATCTACACTTCTAAAACTTCTTTTAGGACGAATAGAGCCTGATAGTGGATTAATAAAACAAGGTATTGATATAAGCATTGGATATTTTGATCAACATCGTGAGATGTTAAAAGATGATGCTACACTAATTGAGACATTCTGTCCTGATGGTGGAGATAGAGTCCAAGTTCAAGGACACAATATGCACGTCTTTGGATACTTAAAGAGTTTTCTATTTCCCAAAGAGTATCTTGATAAGAAGATAGCACAACTAAGTGGTGGAGAGAAAAATCGTGTTGCACTTGCCCTACTCTTTACTAAACACTACGATTGTCTAATACTTGATGAACCTACAAATGATTTAGATATTCAAACTATAAATATATTAGAGGATAAGCTAATAAGCTATCAAGGCTCTGTACTTTTTGTTAGCCATGATAGATATTTTGTGGATAAAATTGCTCAAAAACTATTTATACTTAGAGGTAATGGAGTAATAGAAGAGTCCTATCAAAGCTATAGTGAATATTTAGATATAGAAAAAGAGATTCATACTTTGGAACAGATAGAGATAGAGAGCCAAAAAGCCAAGATAGATACACCTAAAAAAGAGAAAAATAGAACTCCTAAACTCACTTATAAAGATAAAAGAGATTTAGAACAACTCCCAAATAAAATTGAAGAGCTTGAAGAGAAGATGGACGAATTAAATAGCTGTCTTAGTAATCCTGATTGTTATAATGAGATAGGCTTAACACAAGTAAGTAGTCAATTAGCTACTATTGAGAGTGAATATGAAGAGCTTAGTGAACGTTACTTAGAACTTTTAGAAAAAGTTGAAGAGATAGAGGAAAACTCTTAATCTCTAATCTACCAATATAGATTAACTCTACGACGTCCCCAACGCAAAGCTCCACGGCGATTAAGTCCCATATATATATCTATATGGTTATGTAAACGTGCATTCATCTTATCTCGTACTCTATAGATACCACGTAAACCAGAAATTTTAACTCTAACCCCATTTGTCAAACCATATTTTCTAATCAAATCTGGACTTACTGCAATAATCTTTGAACCTGGACGTATTCTATTATTCCAAGCTGCCATAAATGGTGTACGGTCTGTCTGAGAACGATGTGAAGTATAGGCTGTAGCTACAACACGAATCTTATGTTTAAATAGATAATCGCCACTATATTTAAAATGGTAGTAGTTATGAGCCCTAGCCCATATAGTATCTATTTTTCTTTGGGTATATGGCAAGACTATCTTTTTACCAACTCTTAGGTGTGTTTTAGGAGAAAATCGATTTAAGAAACAGACATCTGCCATATGAACCCTAAAGAGTTTTACTATCTTAGATAGAGTATCTCCCTTTCTAACTTTATAACGTCCATATATCTCTAATAATCTTCTTCTTCGAATTTCATCTTTTGTACTTTTTTTACCTGGATAGACTAATAGTTTATCACCTATTCGTAGTATATAATCACCTTTAAGCTTATTCCATCGTCGAATATCATAACTACTTGTAGCATACATATATGCTAAATGGCTAAAGGTCTCTCCTGCTTTTACTGTATGAGTAAGTCTCTTTGGCCATTTGTGAGACCTACTAGCACTTAAAAATGCTTTTTTCTTATTGATATTTTTAGATACTTTAGTACTTTTATCCCTCTTTTTAGATATTTTATGTTTTATAATTTTTTTAGTTTTAGAGATCTTTTTGATTAATTTAGTATGTTTTGTATTTTTACTCTTTGATATAACTCTCTTCTTTTTAGATTTTATATCTCTCTTTTTGGTTAAAGTTCTCTTCTTCTCAGATTTTGTATCTCTCTTTTTGCTTAAAGTTCTCTTCTTTTTAGATTTTGTATCTCTCTTTTTGGCTAAAGTTCTCTTCTTTTTAGATTTTGTATCTCTCTTTTTGGTTAAAGTTCTCTTCTTCTCTACTTTTTTAGGAGATATAGAAGGTGGAAGTGCTTCTATTTGGTCTGCAGGATTTATGGTAGGTGATTCTTCACTAATTGGTACTATTTGAACTTTTGGAGATATAGCTAAATTTTTCTTATGCTCAAGTTGAATCTTCTCTTCACGATTTATATAACGATCGACTAAGTCTTGTAAACTCAACTCTCTTTGAATATCTCTAGGAGAGTTAATTGTAAGATTCTTTCGATTTAAACGACTCCCTATCCTCTTTTGATATGTTATTTGATTCAATTCAACAGGAATTAGGGATACTCTATATGGATTACACTCTTTTGCGTTATATAATCTTGCTCTATTTTGGCAACTAGTAGAATCTAATAAAAGATGATTTGCAAGTATGGGAGTCCCTACAAAACTTGCAGAAAATAGAAAGGATTTTACCCCTCCCTTTACAAAAGTAATCATAGGAATTTAAGCATTTCCCTCATAATATCCTCTTTTTCTACAACACTATCTTGTACAATATCCCTTTTAAAGAGTTTAGATATAGAAGAGGATACTTTAAGTCCCATCTTTTTGCTTATTATATCTAAAGCCTCCTCATCATTTTTAACTTCAATACCTAGAGCATTAGCAACTGTTGGACTAAATTTTGTCCACTCTGCAGTAGAGTATATAACTGTCTTTAAAGGCTCTTTAGAGACTCTTCTATAAACTTTTACTCCTGTTGCAGTATGAGGATCCATCAAATATCCTCTATTTGCATACTCAGCAATAATCTCTTGACCCTCTTCATCAGTCGCATAATCTGCATCAAAATCATCTTGAAGAGCCTCTATTTCTATTTTTGTAAGCTGATAAGCTCCATCTTCTCTTAACTCTTCCATAAGTTCACGAGTACGAGTAGCACCAAATTTATCAAATAGAATTCTCTCAACATTAGAGCTAATTAAAATATCCATTGCAGGTGATTGAGTTTTTATAAGTGAACGACTATTTAAATCATAAGCCCCATTTTTTATCCAATCTGTAAGGACATTATTAGAGTTTGAAGCTATAAGAATTTTATGAATAGGTAAACCTGCTTTTTTTGCATAGTAAGCTCCTAAAGCATTACCAAAATTTCCACTAGGTACTGTTAGATATATCTCTTCACCTAAGGCTATCTCTTGACGACGTACCAATTGTAGATAACTATATATATGATATATAATTTGAAAGATAATACGACCAAAATTTACAGAGTTTGCGGCGGAGAGTTTTATATTCTGTCTTGATAGTTCCTCTTCAAACTCTTTGGAAGCTAGTAGTGATTTTAGACTATTTTGTGTATCATCAAAGTTACCTTTAACACCAATTACTTTAAGATTTGGTGCATCTTCTGTTACCATTTGAAGACGTTGTACATCACTTGTCCCACCCTCTGGATATAGACAAGCTACTTTTATATTATCACGATTTTTAAATGTCTCAAGTGTGGCTGGTCCTGTATCCCCACTAGTTGCGGCCATAATAAGATAGTTCTCATTACGACTCTTAGCAAGACTACTTAAAATTACTCCAAATGGTTGAAGTGCCATATCTTTGAAAGCTCTAGTTGGACCGTGATACAATTCACTAACATAACAATCACTCTCAATCTCATTTAGAGGAACTGGATTATTTGGATTATCAAAATAGTCATAACGCTCTAATGCTTTATGAATTAGATCATCATCGATATCAATTTCAAATGATTTAAGGATTGCAAAAGCTAAAGTCTTGTAATCACTATTAATATACTCTGCTAAAAAAGCAATACCCATATCTGGGAGAGTTTTGGGAACAAATAGTCCACCAAAACTCGCTTGTGGATTTAAAATAGCTTCAGAAAATGAGACTGTGGTGCTACGCTTACCGTCATTTCCTCGTGTTTCGGTAAATTGCATAAGAAATCACCTCTTTTTACCTCAATTATAGCAAAAAGCACTCATCAATTCCACCTAAGTATAAACTAAAGTTCTATACAAGTTCCTATTCCACTACTTGTTAAAATCTCTAAAAGGAGTGAATGTTCAACTCTACCATCGATAATATGAGCCTTTTTAACCCCTCCACGGAGTGCCTCAATACAAGCATCTACCTTAGGAATCATACCCCCACTAATTACACCACTATCTTTTAGTTGTCGTGTCTGTTCTATACTAAGACGACTAATTAACTTAGAGTTTGAATCCAAAACACCTGCTGTATCTGTTAAAAATAGGATTTTACGAGCATTTAATGCTACTGCTATCTTACTTGCGGCTAAGTCTGCATTTATATTAAAACCAGGGTGTCCAAGAGTCTGACTTCCTGCAATTGGAGCAACCACTGGAACAAAACCATCTTCTAAGATATTATCTACAATTTGAGTATTTATATTTTTGATTACACCAGTGTAGCCAAAATTTTCACTATCTTTAGGAACTGCTTCAAGAAAATTTGCATCTTTTCCAGAGATTCCAACTGCTTGAGCCCCTTGGGAGTTTAGTAAAGATACAATCTCTTTGTTTATCTCACCACTTAAAACCATTTCAGCTACACGCATAACCTCTCTAGTTGTTACTCTTTGACCATCAATAAAACGTGTATCTACTCCCAAATCACCAAGAAGCTTTGTGATATTTTTTCCACCACCGTGGACTACAACAGGCTTCATTCCTATTGTATGTAGTAAAACAATATCTTCAGCAAAACGTGCCTTTAACTCATCGCTCTCTTGAGCTGAACCACCATACTTAATAACAACAGTCTCATCACGAAATTTTCTAATATAAGGTAGTGCATCAAGTAGGGTTTGAACAATCTCTATTTTTCTTTTCATAATACTCCTTCAAATAAGAATCTGTAGCTTTAAATAGCCAAGAGTCAATCTCTAATTGTAACCTCATCAAAGAGATTGGAAGCTGAAAACCATCAAGCTTAACTAAATCCTTTTGAGTTACCAAAATACTCTTAGCTCCATTTTTGTCAAGAAGCTCTTTTAAATCTTGCTCATTAAACCAATCGTGGTCAGGAAGTATATATTTAGCTACAACTTCACTAGGTAGCCAAGGATCTAAGCGATTTGCTCTAGCAATTGCAGTAACAAGAACCATTTTACTAGATTGGTTTATTATCTCTACTTTACGTCTATAATCTCTTCCCTCTTTTAACAATAAATTTGCCATCTTGGCTGTTGATGAGAACTCTCTAAAAGCCCCTGCTGGTATCACTTGATGATTTAGTAAAATCTCTGGCTCTAAAAGAATCTCAAACTTCTCAATCTCAACACGATTAAATCCATCATCTAAGATAATAAGCTCTGCACCTTGAGCTTTAGCATATACTATCGCCTCTTTTCTATCTTCACAAACAACAACAGAGGCTTTTGGCAATGCCTTAGCCATCTCCATAGGCTCATCACCAGACTCTTTTACCGTGCTAAGAATCTCTCCTTCACGACTTACTTCAATAAATCCTCTACTATCTCTTCCATAACCACGAGATATAATCCAAACATTTTTTTTACTGTAATACTTTGCCAAAGATATAACAAAAGGTGTTTTTCCGCTCCCACCAACAACTAAATTACCTATACTAATAATTGGTATATCAAAATCTATTCGCTCTATTAAATATCGTCTTAGCCACATAATAGAGCCATATATCCAAGATATAGGTAATAAAAAAATCCAAAATATATACTCTTTAAAAGATGGGGAGAAGAAGAGACGCTCAAAGAAATCACTAAGAGAGACTTCAACTCTCTTAGATATGCTCTTCATCAATATTACGTATTGCTTCACAAATATAGTTAAGTTCCTCATCTGTTAAATCGGGGCGATTTGGTAGAGATATAGCTCTTTGATATATCCCCATAGCCCAAGGAAAATCAAAAAGTTTAAGTCCATACTTATCTTTATAATAGCGTGTTATATGGAGTGGAATATAGTGAAGTCCAACCTCAATCCCTTTTTTAGCAAGTTTTTGAGCAAAATTATCTCTATTGCGGTCAATCTCTATAATAAAACGGAAATAGCTATGCTCTTCATTTTTAAGTGGGAGTCTCACGTGTTTTAATCCTTGAAGCTCTTTGAAATAGAAATTAGCAATCTCCAAACGACGTTTAAACTCTTCTTCTCTTTGTTCAAATAGTAATGAGGCATATATAGCACTATACTCATCTAATCTATATTGACATCCAATATCTACAATATCATATAGATATGATGCTCCTTTGTCATTATATACCAAACCGTGATTACGGAGTATTTTTGCTCTATCATAAGAGCTTTGGTTGTGAGTAAGCAAAAATCCTGCATCAAAACGTCCAGATACCTTATCTCCTAAAGATGTTATGGACATCAGAGTTCTAGGATCTGAACCTATTGGTTGGTTATTATGGTAGTGATTTGGCACTTCACTGAGTTCTTCAATAACTTGAATATTATACTCTTTAGCTAAACTATAAATATCCTCCATTGAAGCTCTCAATCCTGCTATATGATTTATAATAACTGCACGTAACTTTTTGCTCTTATTGACTTCTAGTACCTTCTGTAATTGAGTTATATTTATATTATATGTAAAAGGTTCACAATCAATAAATATTGGTTCAGCATCAAAATGGCGTATTACCTCTGGAATATTCACATAAGAATTTACTGAACAAATGACCTTATCACCTCTTTTAAGATCAAGTGCACACATTGCAAGATGAAGTGCAGAAGTGGAATTTGTAGTAGCTAATATATATGGTAAGGAGTACTCTTTTGCTAAATTATCTTCTAAATCTTTAACATATCCATCTAATCCATTTTCAAGTGCCTTAGTAACACTTTTTATAGATTTTATAGAAGGAGTCCCCTCCCCTTTGTAGGAAATATTCATAGACATTTTGGGCTTCCTTTTATTTTTACTTATTAATTGGTGATTCTAACAAAAATATTATTTTTAGATTGTTAATCTTTACACGAACTAGCCCCTAACTCTTTTAATTCAATACAACTAAATCCAGCCCTTTGACGTGCTTCAACATTTAAATTAGAGCGATTTCCTCTTCTTAAATCATAACAATCTAAAATTTTTATAAAAGTTGAAGAGACATTTAGGTCTCTCTCTTTACAACAGTAACGAAACCAAAAATCACCCTTACGGACATGCTCAATCTCTTCAAGATAGATAATCTCTAAAACCTCTAAAATATCTTTAACCTCTTTTTGTTTAGAAAATGGTCTTAGTTTATTTATAATTTGAGGATTTACATCAAGACCTGTAGCCTCATAGTGGCGTGGAATCACTGCCATTCGTTCAAGTACATCTTCTGATGTATGTCTTGAAGCATCAAAAAGCCCACGATGTACGGGAAAATCCCCATATCTATAGCCTAAACTCTCCAATAAACTATTTAACATATTAAAATGTCTTATCTCATCATTAGCCACATCTAACCAATCTTTACGAAATTGTGTAGGCATTTGTGGAAAACGATAAGTAGCATCAAGAGCTAAATCGATTGCACTATACTCAATATGCACGATAGAGTGTAAGAGTATAGCTAATCCCTCTACTGTATTAAAACGGCGACGTTTAGGAAGCTCTTTTGGAGGGACTATCTTACAAATTTTTGCATAAGATGGCTCATCAAAATCTTGGGCTAAAAAACCATCTTCTAACTTATCTTTGCCTATGTTACAATAGTGTATTAATTTCGTTACACTCTCTTGTTTAAATTTAACATCAGAGTTAATAAGTGCCATTTTGGCTAAGTGATAAAAATTCATAAAGGTATTATAACTTATGCAAATTAGTGTTAAAGCGATGGGAGCATACCAAACCAACTGCTACCTCTTAGAGATTAAAAATAGAACTCTTATTATTGATCCTGGTGTAAATGCTACAAATTGGGTTATAAAAAATGCTAAAAATCCTATAGCTATATTAAATACTCACGGACACTTTGACCACGTTTGGAGTAATAGTGAACTAAA
Organism: Nitratifractor sp.; assembly: GCA_015491955.1. Taxonomy (GTDB): domain Bacteria; phylum Campylobacterota; class Campylobacteria; order Campylobacterales; family Sulfurovaceae; genus Nitratifractor. The sequence continues at coordinate 11,271 of WGFZ01000038.1, forward strand.
AGATAGGCTTAATATTCCAATATATACACCTCAAGATGATGCTTTTATGCTAAGTAATGACCCTTTTGGACAAGGAGTACCTCCAAGTACTCCAGATTTTCTTGTAGAGCCTAATAGTAATATTGATATTGATGGTATAAAAGTCAAATTTCACCACTTTGCAGGACATACACCAGCTTGTTCAGTCATAGAGATAGGCTCTTTATGGTTTAGTGGAGATTTTATCTTTAAACACTCTATTGGTCGTTGGGATTTTCCATACTCAAATGCCAAAGAGATGGCAAATAGTCTAAAAAGAGTAATGAAAATTAAAAAAGATTATAGAGTTTTACCAGGACATGGAGATGAGACAACTCTACAAAAAGAGCAACGATTTTTTCCAATGTGGTTAAAAGAGGTGGAGAGAAATAAGATAGTTTAGTATGAAAATTTATAACCTCTACGGCGAACTGTATGTATTACTTGAAAGCCTAAAATACTTCTTAGTCTCTTACGAATTTGATTTATTGCAACCTCAACAGTATTATCACTCACATACTCAGGCTCTTCCCAAAGAGCATTTATAATCTCATCTTTAGAGAATACTCTCTGTTTCCTAAGGGCTAAATAGGCAAGAATATCAAAAGTCTTTCCATTTAAAGAGACAACTTTATTATCATACTCTATTCGCTTATTTACAATATCTATACATAACTTTTCTATATTTATTTTACGACCATATAAATTTCGCATATTTGCCAATACTCTTACAGCGATTAAATCTGGCTCATAGATATGATTATAGATAACATCATCAACACCAAGAGCAAAAAAAGCTCTTTGATGTTCTGGTTTATCTGTTAATAGAATAATTTTTGTCTCTTTTTTCTTCTTTTTAATCTCATTTATATAGCGTTCTAGTGAGAAGTGAATCCCCTCATCGACAATAATAATCAGTTCATAATGACGAAAATAGGTAAAATTACTAGCATCATAGAGATCCTTAGCACTATCAACAATGCAGATAAAATACTTTCCAATCTCTGCTTCAACCTCTTTAGAAAACTCTTCGTCAAATCCAACCGTTAATATCCTCATTACCGCTCACATACCCAATCAAAAATTATTAAGAAAGCCCAAAAAATGGGTTTCTATAAAGAGACTCTCTCTTTGCATAGCGTATTTATATCTAAAAGATACTTATTAAAAAATAAAACCAACTTTCAGGATTCTTTAGATATTTTAATAATTAGGTGTTCTTCTAACGTACACAACGGATATATGCCCTTATAGGAGCTGGATAACCCTCAATAGTTTTGCTCGAATCATTTGGATTTAAAAAATCATCTAAACTCTGAGAGGCTATCCAATCTGTTTTTCTCTGTTCTATTGTATCAGTAGGCTTAATTGTAAGTAGTTCAAACTCTGAAAATCCAGCTTTATAACACCACCCCTTAAGTGCATCAATTGTTGGAATAAAATATACATTAGCCATCTTAGAGTAACGATTAGCTGGAGTTAGACAATACTCACCATCTCCTTCAATCATAAAGGTATCTAAAAAGAGTTCACCACCTTCATTTAATGCTGTTCTTAAAGATTTTAATGTGGAAACTGGGTCACTTCGATGGTATAAGACACCTAAACAAAATAGAGTATCAAAAGGCTCTTCATAAAAGCTAAGATGCTCTACCCCTAAAAGTTCATATTTGATATTAGTATCAAAAAATAGATTTAAAAATTGAAACTGAGAGTAGTAAGGTGGTGATGGGTCAAATCCTATAAGTTTTTCAGGATTTTGAGATTGCATACGAAATAGATAATATCCATTATTGCAACCTATATCTCCAACTACTTTTCCATCAAGATTAAAATATGGTTCAAGGAGATTATATTTAATTTGACTCTGCCACTCTGAATCAATAAATAGCTTACCAAGTCTAAAAGGACCTTTTCTCCAAGGCATCAGTAATCTAGCAGTGGCTTCAATTTGTGAGCCATACTCCTTCTCATATTCAGCTTCTAACTCAGCAAATATAACATCACCTAGAGTAATCTGTTTAACTTTTGGTTTAGGAAGTGCATTGATTGCCTCTTGTAATGGAGCTATATTTTTCCACTTCAGCCAACCTTCACGCTCTTTACGTAATGCCTCTAAATCCATCTATTTAACAACTGCTTTTATAATTTTTTGCTCTTTTACAGGACGGTCTTGTGATGCTGTTTTGGTATGGTCTATCTTATCTACTACCTTTTTACCCTTTATAACTTCTCCAAAGATAGTATAACCACCATTTAGCCAAGGAGCAGGAGCTACTGTAATAAAAAATTGACTCCCATTTGTATTTTTCCCGTGATTTGCCATAGCCAAGAGATATGGACGATTGAAGACAAGATTTGGAGCATACTCATTCTTAAACTCTTTTCCCCAAATTGACTCTCCACCCATTCCTGTTTTAGTAGGGTCGCCACCTTGAATCATAAATCCCTTAATTACACGATGAAAAATCGTACCATTATAATAACCCTTCTTAACTAAACCAATAAAGTTTTTTACTGCCAATGGAGCAGCCTTTGGATATAGTTTTAAAGTAATATCACCTTGATTTGTTTTAAGTGTTACAATAGGAGTGTTACTACTAGCAAATAGTAATGTCATACTAAAAAAAATAGTGATAAATAGACGTTTCATCAATCATTCCTCTCACAAGTAATATTAAGCTTATGAAGTATCGATTCAAAAAAATCACCAGCATCTCTTTGAACCTCTTCGTGAAACTCAAGATAGATTCCCTCTTTTTCTGGGTTATCTCTATCTGGATTGTCAAAAATTTCTGGTTTTAGTCCAGTCTCCTCTATCGTACTCTCAACAGCTTCAAAAACCTCTTTTTTTAGTTTAGAATTATCTCCAAATATAAGAGTCAGTCCCTCATATCTCTCCTCCATTCTTATATGTGCTTCTATTGTATCTCTCACTACTACTCCTTTTATATTTTTGTAATTTTAACTAAGATTATTTAGCATACTCAATAGCACGTGTTTCTCTAATTACATTTACTTTAATCTCACCTGGGTATTGAACCTTATCTTCAATCTCTTTAGCAATATCAAATGCTAATTTTGAAGCACTATTATCATCAATCTCTCCAGCATCAACAAATACTCTAAGCTCTCGACCTGCATTAATAGCGTAAGCTTGAGTTACACCATCTTGAGTTTGAGCAATCTCTTCAATATCTTTTACACGTCTTGTAAAGCTCTCAAGAACTTCACGTCTTGCCCCTGGTCGAGCAGAGCTTAGAGCATCTGCACTACATACTGAAGCACTCTCTACACCATCTGGCTCTGCGTGTCCGTGGTGAGCATAGATTGCATTTATAACTGTTGGGTGTTCTTTATATTTTTTACAAAGCTCAGCTCCTAGCTCAACATGGCTTCCACCATAATCTTGAGTAAGAGCCTTTCCAATATCGTGTAAGAGTCCAGCACGCATTGCCAACTTCTCATCACCGCCCATCTCTGCAGCCATAACTCTAGCAAGACGAGCGACTTCTAGTGAGTGAGCAAGTGCATTTTGTCCATAACTAGCACGATATTTTAATTTTCCTAAGAGTTTAATAAGCTCTTGATCCATAGGAAATAGTCCAAGGTCTATAATTACATTTTCACCCTCTTCATATATTTTACGCTCAAACTCTGCTTGAACTTTAGCGTGAACTTCCTCAATTCGTCCAGGGTGAATACGACCATCAGCAACCAAAATCTCAATAACTTGAGTTGCAATAGCCCTACGGTAAAGGTTAAAACTACTCACTACAATAATTCCAGGAGTCTCATCTATAATAATATCAACACCCAAAGCCTGTTCTAGTGCTTTTATATTACGCCCCTCCTTACCAATGATACGCCCCTTATGGTCATCTGTTGGTAGTGTAATAGTATTTATAAGACGCTCCCCTGCAAACTCTCCTGCATAACGCGTAGTAGCTTGTGCCAAGATATAATTAGCACGTCTTTGTGCCTCCTCCTCAGCAATTTTTACTCTTTTACGAACAACTCTAGCCAAATCTGAACTTATCTGCTCTTCAACCCTAGCAAGAAGAAAATCTTTTGCTTCATATTGAGTCATAGAAGCAACAGACTCCAATTTTTTAATATCCTCTTGTAGTTGTCTTTGACGTTTAGCCTCTAAATTAGTCAATCTTAGACGAATCTCATCGATTCTATTCTCTTTTTGATATAAACGTTCCCTCTCATCTTCCAACTCTCTTACTTGAATAATTAAGCCTCTATTACGCTTTTCTACCTCAGATAGACGCTCATTAAAAATTCTCTCTTGTTCAATCTCTTTACTTCTACGTTCAACCTCAGCATCTTTTAGTAACTGCTCAGCCTCTTTAACTATTGCTTTTGCTTTAGCCTCAGCTTCGACTCTTAAATAATCAAAACGTTTAGAACTGAATAGTTTTGATACAAAAAAACCTATTGTAAGACCTACTATTAAAGTAAGTAGTACAATCAACACTGTATTTTCCATTTACTATATCCTTAGTAACAGTAAGACAAAAAAGATAATACTCTATAAATAGTAGTGAACTTTAAGATTTAAAAAAACACTCTAGTCTATATCCAGCAACAACTCTATCTCCTCTAACATCGTGTGAATCTGTTAAAATTATAGGAGCATAGCAAAGATGGCGTTGAATAAATATAATCGTTCCTATATTCCTCTTCTCTTTTTCAAAAAAACGGTCATAAAAGCCTTTTCCAAATCCTATACGTCTCATTGTCGGGTCTATTCCAATAATTGGAACAACGGCTATATCAATCTTTTTAGGTCTATACTGTCTTGAATTTTTTGGTTCATAAATGCCAAAACGTTTTTTTTGTAAAGGCAATCTATATTTTAGCGGACGAAAACTTTTACCCTCCATAAAAGGGACATATACCTCTACCCCACTTTGTCGTAACTGTGTAATAAGAGGTCGTACATCTACTTCCATAGTTAGGGGAATATAGAGTAAAACCCGTTTAATTGACTTAAAATCAAATTGTTTTTTTAACTCTTGAAGAAGCTTTTTATCTTCTATCTTAGCACGTGCTTTGGAAATTTTACGTAGAGATTCAATAGCCTTACGTCTAAATATCTTCTTATATTCCTCTTTGGATTTCAATACAACTCTCCTCTTATAGCTCTTAAGATATAATATTAACTTTTTTAAAGGTAGATAGGATTATAACACAGAGGAAACTTATGAAAAAAAGAGGATATTTTGTACTACTCTTAAGCCTTTTTGTACTCTTAAGTGGCTGTGGGAAAAAGAGCGACAAAGATAAAACCCCACCTGAGATACAAAAAGATGTAGGTGCAAAGTTAAAAAGACCTCTAATATCTAAAGAAGATACTCACAAACCTGTTAGTTTCTATATTCAAGATATAGCTAATAGAAAGACTATATTGACTTTTAATGGCTTAAATGGCTCTTTTGAGCGTATCCATCAACCAATAGTTATAATTACATTTATCTCTGAGTCGTGTTCACCTTGTAGAGGAATGCTCCCTTACATTAATCGACTTCAACTAAAATATTATAAAGATATTTTTGTCATAGGAGTGTTAGTAAAAAGTGATAGAGATATAAATAGGGTAAGTAAGTTTATGAAGCACTACTCAAGTAAATTTTTTATCTCAATTCATAAAGATAACGATAGACTCGCTAACTATTTAGTGAAACAACTTCATATAGCTAGAGACTATCCTATACCATTGACACTTATTTTTAAAAATGGTAAATACATTATGGATATAAAAGGGGCTATCCCTTATGAAATGTTAGAACAATTAATTAAACAAATTAAAAAAAGTTAAGGAGTGATAGAGGTGCTAGGATTTTTAAAGAAGGCATTTAGTAAAACAAAAGAGGCAATACGTGAAGTATCACCTAAAAAGAGAAATAAAATCTCTAAAGAGGAATTTGAAGAGATCCTATTAGAGGCTGATGTAAATTATGATTTAATTGAAAGAGTATTAGAAAGTCTTCCTAATACAATTAGTCGTACTCAAGCCTTTAACTCTCTTATTGGAGTATTCCAATATAAGGCAAATTGGATAGACCCAAATGAGTATAGTCCATTTGTTGAGATGATTATTGGAGTAAATGGAGCAGGAAAGACTACCACTATCTCTAAACTTGCCTATAGATACAAACAAGAGGGTAAAAGAGTTATTTTAGGTGCGGGAGACACATTTAGAGCGGCCGCCATTGAGCAGTTGAGCCTTTGGGCAAAAAGACTTGATATTCCAATCGTTGCCACAAGACAAGGACACGACCCCTCTGCTGTTGTTTTTGATACTATCCAATCAGCTAAAGCAAAGGGATTTGATAGAGTTATCATAGATACAGCAGGACGACTTCATACCCAAACAAATCTAGCCCAAGAGCTAAAAAAGATGGTACGTGTTGCAAATAAAGCTATGGAGGGAACTCCTCATCGTAAGATACTTATTCTTGATGGAACTCAAGGAAGTTCAAGTATAAATCAAGCTAAAGCCTTTGATGAGATGATAGGAATTGATGGAATCATAATTACAAAACTAGATGGTACTGCCAAGGGTGGCTCTATTTTAAGTATTGCAGATGAGTTAAAGATGCCTATCTACTATATAGGAACAGGTGAACAACCCGAAGACCTCATACCTTTTAAAGCCAACGAATATATAAATACAATCTTAGATGAGATATTTATCTAAAGATTCATTATGGCAAAGAAAAAAACACTCTTTGAGTGTCAATCTTGTGGTTTTCAATCACCTAGATGGTTAGGTAAATGTCCAAATTGTGGTGAGTGGGATAGTCTAATAGAGCTTAGTAGTGAGCAGATTAAATTTTTAAAAGAGACTAAAAGTAGCTCATCTAAGATAGGAGTATCTCAAGCTCAGTCAATAACAAAGGTAACTAAAGAAGAGTTTACTCGTGTCTCAACAGGTAGTCGTGAACTAGATTTAGTTTTAGGTGGGGGAGTTGTACTTGGCTCTTTAACTCTTATTGGAGGGGCTCCTGGTATTGGTAAATCTACACTATTACTAAAAATAGCAGGAAATTTAGCACACTCGGGCAATAGAGTACTCTATGTAAGTGGTGAAGAGTCTGCTGGGCAGATAAAACTAAGAGCCGATAGACTTGATGCTAATGAAGATAGACTATTTCTTCTAAGTGAAATAAACTTAGAAAATGTCTTAAAAGAGATAGAGCGTCAAGATTATCAATTTTTAATTATTGACTCTATTCAGACACTCTACTCTGATGAGACTCCATCTGCTCCAGGCTCTGTAACTCAAGTTAGAACTATCACATTTGAACTAATGAGACTAGCAAAGAGTAGGCAAATCCCTATATTTATCATTGGACATATCACCAAAGATGGCTCAATAGCAGGGCCTAGAGTCTTAGAGCATATGGTTGATACTGTTTTATATTTTGAGGGTGATAGTAATTCAGAGTTGAGATTGCTTAGAGGATTTAAAAATCGCTTTGGCTCTACAAATGAGGTTGGAATCTTTGAGATGCGTCAAGATGGATTATTAGATGCTACAAATTTTGTAGGAAAATTTTTTAATAAAGAGACTCTACAATCTGGTTCGGCACTGACTGTTATTATGGAGGGGAGTCGCCCTATTGTTATAGAGATTCAAGCCCTTGTAGCAGAAGCTTATGGACACCCTAAAAGAAGCTCTACAGGATATGATAATAATCGTCTGCAAATGCTACTAGCTCTTTTAGAGAAAAAGCTAGACCTCCCACTAGGAACTTATGATGTATTTATAAATGTAAGTGGGGGGATTAAAATATCAGAGCCATCAGCAGATTTAGCTGTAATTTCTGCAATATTAAGTAGTTATAGAGATAGAGAACTGAGTGCAAAGACACTATTTTTGGGTGAAGTGAGCTTAACAGGAGAAATTCGAGAGATACCAGCCTTGCAACAACGTCTAAGAGAGATGGAGACACAAGGTTTTGAGAAGGTTATCCTTCCTGCTAAACCATTAGAAAAAACTTCTATAAAATATTACATAGCTCAAGAGGTAAGCAAAATTGTTGAGTGGATTTTCGTTTAAAATTACGTGGTATAATTTACCAAGTTTTTAAAGGGCTATATAGCTTTAAAACAATTCTATTAAAAAGGTTTCATATATGAGAAAGTTTTTTCTACTTTTTAGTGTACTATTCTTTTCCACATTTCTAGTAGCTCAAGAGGCTAAACAAAAACCAACTGGCTTAGAGTTTACAACTGTTTTAGGTAAGAAACTAAATATTCGTGGACTTAAAAATGGTCTAGATATTAAACAATATAAGGGCAAGATTGTATTCCTTGAATTTTGGGGAAGAGAGTGTCCTCCTTGCTTGATGTCAATTCCTCACTATATTGATTTGACCAAAAAGTATAAAGATAAAATAGCTATTTTAGCTATTGAAGTTCAAAATACTCCTGCTGATATACTAAAAGATTTTGTTCAAAAACATAAAATCAATTATGATATAGTCGATTATAAGACAGGAGCTCCATTAGTAAATTATATATCTCAAAGAACTAGATGGAATAACTCCATTCCGTATCTTTTAATATTTAATGAAAAGGGTGAATTTGTTACTTCTCAAGTAGGTCTAATTCCTGAAGAGGCACTTGAAGGTGTTATTAAAAAGATTCATCAAATAGATTCAAAGTCAAATACTAAACAAAGTTCTCAAAAATCTGAGACTAATACAACTACTAAAGAGACTAACCAATCTAAATAATCCAAATCCGTCCATCTTGGATTTGGATTTCACCCATAAGCTCTGCCTCATAGACTCTTCCACCAAAATTTTTAATCGCCTCATCTAATGTAGGATTCTTTTGACAAAAATAGAAAAAATCATCTTTTTCAATATTGTTTGTTGGAACTACTCCAAAACTATTGGCAAAATCTTCAATAGAGTATATAGGTTTAGCTAGAGATTTTTTCAATAACTCTTGTGTACCTTCACTCTCTCCAATTCTATGAGATGGTACATATATATCTTTTCCCATTCTTAAAGCATACTCAGCACTTCGCATTGAGCCACTATCTCTATTTGCTTCAGTAATTATAAGTACTTTTCCAAGAGCTACAACCAACTCATTTCGTACTACAAAACTCCACGCCTTAGCCCTAAAGCCCTTCTCAAAACGGCTCAAAGTTAAGCCATTTGTTTCTATATCTTCTATCAAAGAGCTATTTATTGATGGATAGCGAATATCAATACCAGTTGCTAAGACCCCAATTGTGTTGGAACTACCTGCTCCTTTATGTGCGATAGCGTCCACTCCCATAGCTCCACCACTTACAACTACACAACCTCGCTCACTTAAAGATTTAGCTAAAGAGTGGGTAAGTTCTTTTGTATAAGAAGAGGGTCTTCTTGAACCAACTATAGATATTTTTGGACGCTCAAGAAGTGTAGTATCCCCTCTATACCAAATATCTTTGGGAGGTTTTTTTAACTCAAGAAACTCCTTAGGAAGTTTAGAGAGTCTATCATTTTCCATACTCACTCCGATAAAACTCATCAAAATAGATAGGTTTAACCCCCTTTAATAGGGGTTTTGCCTCATTTAAAGCTTTAAGAGTAGCAGGGTGTGGGTGTCCAATAGCAATAGCATAACCTCTTTTTTTAGCAATCTCTATAGCCTCTTTTAGCTGTTTAATTATCGCTTTTGGCTCTTGTACATTATCTAAAAATACATCTCGACTAATGTATGGTCTATGGTAAGCTTTGGCAACTTTTGGAACAACTGTCTTATTTGTAGTTCTACTATCAATAAATACAAAGCCCTCCTTTTTTAAATCTCCAAATAGTTGATACATAGCTTTATAATTTGATGTAAAAACACTTCCTGTATGGTTATTGACATAGTGAGCTGTAGGAAATAATCTTCTTATCTCTTTTACTCTTTGCATAATTTTAGATGCTGAATCTCTTACAAAAAGTGTCTTGTAGAATTTATTCATCTGCATACTTCCAGACTCTAGGGGTAAGTGAATTAGATAGTGTTTTAAACCTATAGCAAGTTTAGGAGTATTCATATTCATCTGAGACGGTGGAAATATAGATGGTGTTACTTTAAATGGTAGAGATTTTATTGCTTTTAGTTGCCAAGGGTGAGATACATCATCAAGGATTATTACTAAACGTGGTGATTTTATCTTTTTAGGGCTAGGAGTTATAAGTTTTGAGATATTCTTATCCTCTTTAGGATACTCTTCACCAACTATTGAAGAGTTTAAGGAGTTATTCATACTTTTATGAAAATAAATATTAGAAGAGTTCTCAATAATCTTATGTGGTACAATTTTTACTTCTTCTCCTACTTGAGGAGTCTTATTAAAAAGAATATATCCAAATAGTAATCCAACTAAAAAAGACAAAAAAGATACAATAGCTATATAAAAATTTATATTTAACTGTTTTTGGTTAATTTTTTCTGACTCTTTTTTATTCACACTATACCCTTTTGCATTAATATATATATTGTATCAAAAGGTATATTTACTAAAAGGGAATCCCCCCACTAAAGAGTGGAGAAAAGGAGAGATTAATTTTCGTCTTGATTTACAATCTTATTAGCTTGAATCCAAGGCATCATAGCTCTTAGCTTATCACCAGTTTGCTCAATGAGTGAAGCTTTTGCATTGTTTCTTTCAGCTATCATTCTAGGATAACCCGCTTGACCCTCTAGTATAAAGTCTTTTGCAAATTCACCATTTTGAATCTCTTTTAAAATCTCTTTCATAGCTTTACGAGACTCATCATTGATAACTCTTGGACCACTTACATAATCACCATACTCAGCAGTATTTGAGATAGAGTATCTCATATCAGCAATACCACCCTCAAACATTAAATCAACAATTAATTTTAGCTCGTGAAGACACTCAAAATATGCCATCTCAGGAGCATAACCAGCCTCAGTCAAAGTATCAAATCCAGCCTTAACTAATGATGTTACACCACCACAAAGAACAGCTTGTTCCCCAAATAGGTCAGTTTCAGTCTCATCTTTAAATGTAGTCTCAATAATCGCTGTTCTACCACCACCAATAGCAGAAGCATAAGATAGTGCTAAATCTTTTGTAGTACCACTAGCATCTTGAGCTACAGCGATAAGGTCAGGGATACCTCCACCTCTTACAAATTCACTTCTTACTGTATGACCCGGAGCTTTTGGAGCTACCATCATTACATTAATATCACTTGTTGGATTAATTCTTCCATAATGGATATTAAATCCATGACCAAAAGCGATAGTTGCACCCTCTTTTAGATTTGGCTCAATCTCATTTTTATAGATTTCAGCTTGATTCTCATCTGGTAAAAGAATCATAACAACATCAGCTTTTGCCGTAGCTTCTGCTACAGTCAATACTTCAAAACCCTTTGCTTTAGCCTTTGCCCAGCTTGAACCACCCTCTCTTAGACCAACAACAACCTCAACACCACTATCTCTTAAATTTTCAGCGTGTGCGTGTCCTTGAGAACCAAAACCAATCATTGCAACAGTTTTACTTTTGATTAATTCAATATCACAATCTTTATCATAATAAACATTAAGTGCCATCTGCTATCCTTATAAATATGAGTATAAGAG
>WGFZ01000039.1 GCA_015491955.1 Nitratifractor sp.
CGGGTGGAGCATCATCTTACTTTAATGCAACTGAGCTAAATGGTATTAAGAAAAGAGAACTTAATCTTACAAATATCTATAAGTTCCAAGGTATTAGGTGGTATATTGCTAATAGTGATACAGCTACATATACATCAACAGATGGAGATTTGGAAGCAGAGTTTGACTATGGAAATGATGGAGATGTAAATGTTACATTAACTTGCCATAATCAAGTATATACAGATATTCTTTCAGATAGAGGATATACATGTAGTTCAAATGGAGATTTATCAACCATACACCTATCAAGTCAAGAGTAATAATAGGTTAGTATTTATCATATAAAAGGAGTATGTTATGAGACGCGGATTTACATTGATTGAGTTGATTTTTGTGATTGTTATTATGGGGATTTTAGCAGCTGTTGCTATTCCAAAGTTTAAGCATCTAAAAGAGAATAGTGAAGTGGCAAATGTTGTCTCAGCTATCTCTGATATTAATGGCTCAGGTGGAGCATCATCTTATTTTAATGCAACTGAGCTAAATGGTGTAAAAAAGGCAGATCTTAACCTTTCAGCTATTTATAAGTTTCAAGGAGCTAGGTGGAGTCTTACTAATAATGATGATAATGCTACATATACATCAACAGATGGAGATTTAAAGGCACAATTTGTTTATGGAAATGATGGAGATGTAAATGTTACATTAACTTGTCATACTCAAGTATATACAGATATATTCTCAGATAGAGGATATGATTGTAGTAGTAGTGGTTCACTATCGGTAATACATCTATCAAGTCAAGAGTAGAGAATTTAAAGAGTTATCTATATATTTTAATATAGAGCCTCTTTTATAGATTAAAAGGGGAGTATATAAGATTATGAGACAAGCTTTTACACTAATTGAGCTGATTTTTGTTATTGTTATTGTCGGAATTTTAGGGGCTGTTGCTATTCCTAAATTTAAGTATCTAAAGCAAAATGCAGAGGTTAGTAATATAGTTGCTACAATATCAGATATGAATGGTTCAGGTGGGGTTGGCTCCTATTTGAATGCAACTGAACTTAATGATATTAATGCAACAGAGTTAAATATTACAAATTTATATAAATTTAGAGGAAGTAAATGGAGTGTTGGTTCTAGTAACAAAGATGTGAACTATAGTTCAAGAGATGGTTATATGAAGGCTGAATTTAAATATGGTAATGGTGAAATTAATGTAACGCTTACTTGTAATGATCCAGATGATATATATAAAACTATTTTTAAACATAAAGGGTATGGGTGTGATAGCTCTGGAGTAGTTAACGAGATTAATCTTAGAACACAAGAGTAGATTATGAAACGAGGGGGATTTACCCTACTTGAGATGATTTTTGTGATGGGGATTATAGGTATTCTTATAGCTTTTGCTATACCAAAGTTTGTACGTTTAGGGGATAATGCTAAGATAACAGCAGACATATCTACAGCCTCTTCTGTACAGAGTGCTCTTGAAAATTGTCACGGAGAGTGGGTTATTAATGATGATAACTTTACTTGTGGTTCAGATTTAAGTCGTGATGATTTGAATACTTCAACAGGGTACCCACCATCTGAAAAATTGGGAAGTGATAGTAATCACCCACTTGATAGAATCCTTAAAAATGCTCATAATCTCTCTTGGAGAAGGGATACAGATGACTCTAATAAGTTCTATGGTTCAACTTATGAAAATATTCCTCCTAAAAACCCAGATGTTGCTGGTAAGCCTGATGGAAATGATTATTGGATATATTCAGAGAAGAATGGAACATTTAGCCTAAAAGATGTATCTTAGTGATTATCTTATATTTTAAATTTTTGTAATCTCTCTTATAATCCAAAGAGCAAATGCTAGGACAATGGTACTTATAACTGCAACGGCAACAGTTCCATATTCTGATTCCACTTTCAACTCCTTAGTCTGCTATTGATACCATATTCCACATTGGTAAGAATATACCTAATGCTAAAATTAAAACAAATCCAGCGATTGCGGTAATTAAGACAGGTTCAATTAGAGTTGCAATATTATCAACAATATACTGATACTTATTATTGTAATAGCTATATGATTTTTCTAGCATACGTTCAAGTGCTCCTCCATCTTCACCTGTCTTTACCATTTGAATTATAATTCGGTCAAAAATTTTACTCTCTTCAAAACCCTCGTATAAAGAGCGACCATCATTAATTGTAGATATAACCCTTTTCAAGCGATATCTAATCCATCTATTATCAACAACTCCTATTGCTCCATCTAAGGCTTGTAGAATTGGAATACCAGATTTTAATAAAATTTGAAAAATATATAAAAATCTTCCAAGCATTGCGTATCTAATAACATCACCTATAATGTAAATTCTAAGCATCATTTTATCAGTTTTTAGACGAACTCTTGGATTTTTTCTATAAAAAGAGCTATATATCGCTACAAGTAAAATAGCACCACTAAGTATAAAAGGACCAAAGTGTACAAAAGCCCCTTCTATCCATAGGAGAAAACGTGTTGGATATGGTAGTACAAGCTTTTCAGATTCAAATAGCTCTTGAAACTGAGGTACAACCATTGTGATTATAATAATAAATGCAATGACCATTGCTGTAATTATAAATAGTGGATAGCGAGTTGCCTTTTTTAGCATACGGCGATTTTTCTGAATCGTTTCTAATATATCAGCTAGTTTTAAAAAAGCATCACTTAGCCTTCCACTTTGCTCTCCTAAATAAAATAGAGAGAGCGATAGCTCACCAAGTTGTTTTTTAAATGGCTTAGATGATTGGCTAAGACTCTTTCCATTTTCAATATCTTGTAGAATATGTCCAAATATATATTTTAATTGTTGATTTGTAGTAAATAGTATTGTCTCTTTTAGTGCAGTATTTATTGGTATGCCAGCATCTGTCATAATGCCAAGTTGTTGTAAAGATACTACATAAGAGTCTGTTTTTACTTGATGTCTATTTCCTATACGAGAAATTTTTAGATTAGACTCTTTTAAGTACTCTGATATTGGTTTAGAGGTCTGTGTAATAGATATAGGAACTCCTATTTTAGACTCTTTAAAACTTTTAAGAGCCTCTATTCGGTTTGGAGTTTGAACTATTAAGTAGCTTTTTTTATTTTTATCTTTATACTCAATTTTAAAATATGGCATTTTAACTTCTCGTTACTCTTGTAATCTCTTCAATAGTTGTTATCCCAGCTAGAACCTTATTAATCCCATCATATATCATAGGAGTATATAATCCCCACTCCATAGCCTTTTGAATAATTTGAGATTTTTTTTCTCCATTTGATACAGCTTCAGAGATACGTTCATCAAAAAGTAGAATTTCGGCAATTAATATCTGCCCAATATAACCTGTCATTTCACAATGGGCACACCCTTGCCCCCTATAAAGAGTTGTATAAGAGGGAAGTAACTCTAGGATATTTTCTGAAATATCTTTTGGAATGGGTGTCTCTATTTTACAATATGGACATATTTTACGGACAAGACGCTGTGCTACAATAGCTACAATTGAATCTGCTACAAGATATGGTGCTAAACCCATCTGAATTGCACGATTAATAGCTCCTGGGGCATCGTTGGTATGAATAGTACTAAGAACCAAATGCCCTGTTAATGCTGCTTGAGCCGCTGTATCAAGAGTTGCTAAATCTCTAATTTCACCAACCATAATAATATCTGGGTCTTGTCTTAAAAAGGAGCGAAAAGCTTCATCAAAACCATAATTAACTCTCTCATTTACTTGAACTTGTTGGATTAATGGTAAATGGTATTCAATAGGGTCTTCAATTGTCATAATCTTATTTTCAATACTCTTTATTTCATTTAATACAGCATATAGAGTGGTTGTTTTACCACTTCCTGTAGGTCCAGTAATTAGGATAATTCCATAAGGTTGTCTAACAGCTTTTTCAAACTGCTTTTGAACCTCTGGAGCAAATCCCAACTCTTGAAGACGAAGAAGTGCTTTTTGTCTATCAAGAATACGCATAACAATTGATTCTCCAAAGAGAGTGGGAACAGTTGAGAGACGAAAGTCGTATATATTTTCATCAATAGAGAGAGAGAAGCGTCCATCTTGTGCTTTTCGTTTTTCAGAGATATCAAGATTACCTAAAATCTTTATTCTACTAGCGATAGATTGATAGACTTCTAAGTCTAATAGTTGTATCTCCCTTAGTATCCCATCTATTCTAATACGAACCATAGCCTTATCGGCTCCTGGTTCAATATGAATATCACTTCCATTACGAAAAGTGGCATCTTTTATAATTAGACGAATGAGTTTAAGAACAGCACTCTCTCCGCTATACTCAATCTCTCCATCTCCCTCTTCAGACATCTCTTTTTTAATGGATAATTCAAGCTCAAAGAATTTTTGTTTAATCTGTATATTTTGGAAGAAGTAATCAATTGCCTTTGATGGTGCTAGATGGATAATAAGAGTATGTCCATGAGCTAAACGCTCAATTGTCTCTAGTGCATCATAATCAAAAGGATCTGAGGTCGCAATATGTAGTTGTGTATCACTCTCTTCTAATGGAAGAATATGAGAATTTTGCAGTAGATTTAATGGAAATTGTTCAAGCAATTTTTGATTAATTTTATATGTATAGAGATCAATGAACTCATATCCTGTCTCTTTTGATATTATTTCAAAAAATCTCTTTTCATCAATCACACCTTGCTCAATTAAAATATCTTCAACTCTCTTATGAACCTTTTGCTTACGTTGTAGCTTTAAGGCATTGGATAGTTCATCTTTGCTAATAACTCCTGATTCAACTAGTATCTTCCCAATTCTACTACTATTGAGTCTCATTAGTCTCCTTCATAGAACTATTTTTTGAAATAACTTGAACTATATCTCTTTTAGAGCTAAAATTAAGGAAATATCTTTTACCTAATCTTTTTAGTTGTACCCCTTCACTAGAAATCTTCATAATTTTAAAATCACGTACCATATCACCACTCTTTACCCAATGTCCATTTATGAAAGCTCTATTATCCATAATAGCACTCAATTTTGGAAATATCATTTTAGTAATACTTACACTCTTTATATTCGCTTTTGCTCTTTTAATTCTAATAAATGGGTCATAGATTTTAAAATTTGGCTCAGATGGTATTCTATTCTTGTCGATTTGATTAAATATAGATAGTACCATTTTTGAGTCTGAAATATTTGCTAAAAGTGGAGATACTAATAGATGTAAAAGTATTAGAAAAATAATAATACTTTTCATTATTTTTTAAGTCCATATAGCTTGAATGAGATTAAAAAGTTTATACTATCACTACTCTTACCCTTTATCATCTCTATCTTTTGACTCTCCAAAAGAAAATTAAAACTATCAATAAAATAGACTAAGCGTACTATCTTATCAAATCTTCCTACTCCTTTAATATATAGATTCTTTTGAGGAATCAACTTAGGAAGTTCTCCTTTTAATTTTACCTCTTCATCTTTTTTAATATTTACTTTTATAACTTTATCAATTTCTAAATTAAGCTCAAGTGAGCGTCTCATAATAGCCTCTATTAGAGCAATAAATTGTCTATTATCAAACCATAGATAACGGTAGTTCTTTGCATTATTCTCTATAGTAGCAAGAGTATCTTCTAATTTATGACTCTCTTTTTCAAGATTTTTTAGACTCTTTTTTAGTTTATGAAGCCTTATAATATAACGTCTTGGATAGTAGTGGGTTATCTTTTTCTTTGCCTTTTCTATCTTTAGAGATTGCTTTTGATATTGTTCAAATTGTGAAGAGTACTCTATACTCCAAACAAACCATAAAATAGAGAGAAAAAGGGAGATATAAATAGCAATCCTTACAGATTTAGGCTGTTCTTCTAGCTGATTTTCTATATCCTCTAAAGCACTATTTATCATCTTGAGACCTCTATTTTGCTATGAAAATATTTGGCTTCACGTTCTATTAATGCTGTATCAACAGTACTATATCCCTTCTCTTTTAAATCCTCCATAAAGGCACCTATCTTATATCTTTGGAGTGTAGGAACAGTAATATCTATTACAATTTTATTAGAGCCAATCTCTTCAAACTTATCTACTTTTATTTTCTCTTTTGCTAGAGCCATATCTACATCTTTTTCAATCTTATGGCGTAAAAATGAGCTACTTCTCATAGATTTTGCAAGAGTGGCACTCTCTTCCCAAGCCTCCTTTTTGACTTTAAGCTCTTTAATCTTATTCTTCTTATCTAAAATTTCCTTCTTTATTTTTTTAAAAACACTTCTATACTTTATTTTTTGATTATTTAAATTTTGAATTCTATTTTTTAAGTGTTTTAATTCAGTTTTTTGTCTATCTAAAAGCATATTATCTATAGTTTCAATAGATATAAGAGCAATAATTGTAATACCCAAAGTAATACCTAAATGTCCAATATGAGTTTTATACCATATTGGACTAGCTGGAAAAGGGGTAAAGTTAGGTAGTTCTGAAAAGAGTCCTTTAGATGCAAGTAGGGCATATCGTGCCTCTAAATATGGATGTAAAGATGAGAATATTTCTGGCTTTGGAAGAGCCTCTTTTTTGCTCTTGATATATCCTAAATTATCTAGTAGTATATCTAGTTTAGGGATTACCCCATTATCATCATCTATCCATATATTTTTAGGCATACTCAAGCCTAGTTTTTCAATCTTTTGTCTTAGGCTATGGTTTACACGATATAGTATCTCATAAAAGCTCTCTTGAATATAGTAAAATGTCTCAATATCATCTTTTTCCCATAGACTCTCATCAAATCCATAACTATAGAGATACTCAAGGAGCCACCCTATATCAATTTCAAGTCTCTTTGCAATCTGTTCAAGAGATGGAATCTGTTTAAAGCTTATAAACTTCCCTTGATAGTATAGGGCTATAAAGGATTCGCTCACTCCAATATGAAAAAATATCTCTGTCTCTTTAACTCTCTCTAAAATATTATCAGCATATAGTACACTATATAGTAGAGGGGATATACCAACAATATCAATAGCAGAGTGAGAAGTGTGAAAAGGGGCTAAGAGAGTTTCAATAACAGTTTTTTCTATAGCAAAAGCTTGAATATGGCATAGAGATTTTTCACTACTACTAAAGGGTATATACCCTATGATATACTCTTTGTTACGGTCAAGTCCAACCTCTTCATATAGAGAGAACTCTATTTGTATCTCAATACCATCACTATCTTCTAATTCAGAACAAGGAATATATATCGAATGGGATATAATATTATCTAAAGGGGTGAAATTTGCACAAAATACCTTTTTCTTAGATGGAGTCTCTATATCTTCTATCTTATTTGTATCATAGAGCATACATTTATGCTCATATATTAAATAGACCTCCTCTAGTGCTTTTTTCATATTATCCCTTAACTTTTTATACAAATAGAGCTATATTAGACTATATAAAGAGTTTCAATATCAATCTTTGATTATAACATATCCACTTTGAGGGTATAT
This sequence comes from Nitratifractor sp., assembly GCA_015491955.1. Lineage (GTDB taxonomy): Bacteria > Campylobacterota > Campylobacteria > Campylobacterales > Sulfurovaceae > Nitratifractor. Next base: position 7,503 of record WGFZ01000039.1, read on the forward strand.
GATGATGGTTCTATTTCTATCTTGATAAGATAAGATTAAATCTTTAGTTGTCTTAATAGGGTGTAGATGGTCATTTAAGCTAGGACGCCCTATTTGATCAAAACATAATTTTTTATTAGCCAATTCACCTGAGAGTGAAGCGTGTATTTTATAGTTTGCTTTAGATGAGTTAGCACTATCGTCAAGAGCCTCTTTTGTAAATTTTATACAGCCAATATTAGATATTGAGTCATTTGCAATCTCATCTCCATTCTCATCTCTATGGTCAATCCCTTGAGCTTTATATTGAGCTTGGATAATTTTTGAAGTAATAAAGCTAGTATCATTATTTAAAAAAGAGGTGTGTAGATTTTGACTCCCTGCTACTATAAGTATTCCAATAATAAGTAGAGTGAAAATTAATTCTAAAAGAGTAAGAGCATTTCTCATGGACGTTGCAGACTCCGTCTTATTAATCTAACTTTAAGTCTATCATTAAGAGTCATATTAACCTCAGCAAAAATTAAAATATATCCGTGGCTCTCAGGAGTTTTAATATCAACTCCTGAACATTTACCATCGCTACCTCCATAAAGATAGTACTCCTTAGCCTTAATATAGGCTTTATATACTCTACTCCTACCATCATCATACTCATAGTACCCTTTACTCCAACAGCTATTACTCCTATCGGTTGCACTAATATCAAGTAGAGCTTTTTGGATACTACTTTGTAAAAATAGTTCTGTCTGTTCTCTTAAATAACTATCTTGTGTATGCCTTGCACCGAGTCTAGCATATTTTAAAGCAATGGTTAAAATTCCTGCAAGTAGAAGTAACATCATAATAGCTTGAATTATCCCAAAGCCTTGACGCATTAAAATATCCCCTTTTGTTTACTTAGATGTATAGAGGCTTTAGAGCCTCTTACACTCTGATTCATTTCAATATATATTCTAATCATTCCATTTATATATTGAGCCTTGAAAGCATTTACGTGTTCTCCCAAAATTGTAACACTACCATTATGTTCAATTGAGTTATTATTATCAGCACAGAAACTCTCTTGTCTCCAAGGACGGTAATTATAGAAGAGGAGTAGGGTGTTATTATTCTCCTTCCAATCAGTTAAGTTATCATCAATACAATTAGAGTCTAAATTTACATCTTTTGAGAGAGCTACTCCGACAGCCATCTTGCTAAGATAATACTTCTCATAGATATATTTTGGTTGAATAGTATCTGTTATGTTAATATCATCACTACTAGTATGTTCAATATCAAAACTTAAATTACTATCATTTCCGTGCCAACCATAAGCACCCTTACAAGCTGGAATCTCTTGTGAACCCATATCAAATGAACCTGCGAAGATTAGATTATATAAGGATAAATCCTTTATAGATACATTTGTATCAAGAATATGTTTTTTTGAATCACTATTTGCCATATCTACAAATGGTATATACTTGCCTGAACTTAAATTTCTCTCATCAAATATTAACCATTCAAGTATTTTATAACTATCATTTGCATCTTGAAGAGCTTGGCAGTTAGGCTGATAACCTATGAGTGTATTTGGGATTCTTTGGTATAGTAAAGATCCTAATTGGTCAAGAATAATTTGAGAACGAACAGCAAGTCTAGTACGTATTTGAACCTTTGCACTTCGTATATATAGCGTCTCTAGTGCCTTAAAAGCTCCTATTGCTAATGCAGATATTATAATAAGAACAAATACAATCTCAAGAAGAGTAAAACCCTTTTTCACCTCCATACCCTCCTATTTATATGAACCCAACCTAGATTATATGAATCGAAGAAAAATTTTGAATCGAACTTTCCAAAACGTCCGCTATTACTCGTATTAACTTCAACAATAAGATGTTTTTTATCTTTGTTACGCCTAATTGTAACTTTTAGATTGTATGGTAGATGACCACCTGTTGTATTATCTTCATAGCAAGATTTATCATTATAATCATCTAAATCATCACAATCATTAACTTTATCATCAGGAGGAGTATTTGCATATCCAATACAGTTTCGAGAGCCTATAAAGCCACCAGTCCTATATCCAGTACTAGCATTACACTCAACCCCACCAGCTTTTAAAATAGCTCCATTTGTATTGGTAGTATTTTGATCCCAAGGGAGGGTAGAAAGAAGAAAACTCAAAGATATAGCATCAAATAGAGCCTCCTCTTTTAGCTCTAATTGCATTGAACGATTTGTAACACTAATAAGGCGAGGTACTACCATAAAAATAACACTAATAATAAGCATTGTAAAGATTAACTCAATGAGACTCATTCCTCTTCTCATCTAAATACCTTTACACCGTGAATAGTTCTATTATCTTCACTTATATTAAAATCTGAACCATTGTACTCTCCACTCTTGACTATCCCATCTGATGGTAGTGCGTGGTAGCGATATATAAAGCAAGGGTGTTTTGTACAATCACTATTTGGGTCTTTCTCTTTATAGTTATACTCTATCTCATCAAAGGAGAACCATAGCCAAGATGAGATTGCTAAATGTACTATTCGTATCTTATCTATAGTCTCATCATTTTTAATAGTTATTGGATAATAGGCTGGATTGTTAGCTAAGTTTTTAATATCTAAACTAACCTCTGTATCAAAAGGACCACTTAAATTAAAAGATATCGTTACATTATAATCTTTAATATTTCCATCAGACTCTTTTTGATTGTTTATAGTCCACCAATTAATAAGTAAAGAGTCGCTATTATCTACCTCTTTTGAGGAGTCATTATCGTCAAAAAAGAGTAGATTGGCTTGAGTTTGGCTTTGTGGTTTAGAGCTAAGAGTATCATTTGCAAATAGTCGTCCATAAAAAAAGTGAGAATCTCCGTTGATATTTTGAATATTATCAGACGCATCGACACTACCTTCAGTTACACTAGTCCTAGTAATATTTAGCTCAAAAGGGTTTAACGGATTGCTAACATTACGGTCAAAATTAAAGTATAGACTCAAAACAGTTGTTCCATTCTTATCGACTCTACTATTTTTTGTTGAGAAGTTACTATCTGTTATATTTAAATCAATCTCATCATTTTTTTTTGTATCCCAATTAGCAGAGCCATTAGAATCGTTTGCATCTTCTAAAATATAACCTAAATAGTTAAGAGCATCACTTGATATATTGCTGTGTGAGATAGATAAATTCACATCTTTAGCATAACACTCTTTTATAAAGTTTTCAGTTGTTTTATTGTCTTTATTCTGGGCAGTAATATTTATATCAACTTTTGCCGACATATTTAAATCTTTTGATAGATATGTAAAGTTATTATCCTTATCAAAATTGTATAGATTACTATCAATTTTAAAGTGGTGAGGTGTTAGCGTAAGATTTGTATCAGCCTCTTTAATTATACGTTGAGAATCGTTTGTATCATCACTATCTACTAAGGCAAACTCACTTCCATTACTCTCAGAGATACTTAAATTTATCTCCCCAACTTCGCTATAGTTAATATCAAACCCAGAAGCACTTCCATCACTAAAATTAAAATCTTCTACAGATAAATTCCCCGTTTTACAGCCACTTTTTAACTCTGTAGCATTAATCTCAAAACTACTATGAAGCGACTCATTATAATCTTTAACCTCATTTCCATTTGAATCTATAGCTTGAAGTTTAGTATCAAAATTCTCCCCAGCTTTTGCAGTTGAACTTTTGAGTGTAATAGTAAACTCTTTTGGACGAATAGCATAATCATCACTTGAATTGGATTCATTACTATCTCCTTCAATATGAACCTCTACACACTTAACGGCTCTATCATTAGAAGATATATCTATATCTATATTTTTGCAACCACTACTATCTGTAGAACCACAACTATTTTGACATATTGTAATACTCTTATAATATGTATCATTACACTCTGTTTGGTTTCCTGATGAGAAGTAGTATAAATCAATACGAGATATTGTTTTACTATTTGCTTTATTACCTTCTTTTGAGAGTATAGTTAGAGTATAGCTACTATTTGCCTCTTTTGTTGTTATATTATCCTCCCAGTTATCCACTGCATTACAAGAGCCTTCTACCTTATCAACAGCATTAAACTCTGTTGAGGCATCTAAAAAGATTGTTAGTAAAAAAAGTGTTATGACAAAATAGGAGTAGTATCTCTCTTTCACTTTTTGCTACCTCAAATATTTATATTTTTAGATTTTATCTAAAGATAACTTTCCATAATTACGACTATGATAAACTATGAAGATAAAAGTTATAAAAAGGAGAGAATATGGCAAGAGCAGTTGTTCCACTAGCTGAAGGTTTTGAAGAGATTGAAGCTGTAACAATTATAGATATTTTACGTCGTGGTGGTGTTGAAGTTCATAGTGCCTATATGCCTGATGAGTTTGAGACAGATTTAGTTTTGGGGGCTAATGGAATTACAATTCAAGCAGATATAGCTTTACGCAATGTAGTAGTTGATGAGTATGATGCTATTGTTTTACCTGGGGGTTGGGGTGGCACTAACCGTTTAGCTGAGAATAGCCTATCTCAAGAGCTACTTAAAGAGTTTAAAGCTAAAGATAAATGGGTATGTGCGATGTGTGCCGCTCCGTATGCTCTATATGTTGCTGGAGTATTGAGTACTAAATACACTTGCTATCCTAGTGTAGAGGAGCAAATTCGTCCAAAAGATTGGATTGGTGATAAAAAAGTTGTAATTGATGAGAAGGTTATAACATCTCAAGGTCCTGCTACTGCTATTTGCTTTGCTCTTGAGATTGTTCGTCAGCTAGTTGGTCAAGAGAGTTATGAAGCTGTTAAAAGTGGAACATTAGCAAGTTACTGCTAAAGGAGTTTGATGCTAAAAGTTTATGGAATTAAAACGTGTACAAGTGTGCGTAAAGCAAAAAAGTACTTAGATGAGGTGGGGATTGAGTATGAGTTTATCGATTTTAAAAAAGAGCCTGTAGGGTGCGATAAGATTGAGCAGTGGCTAAAAGAGGTTCCTATTGAGAGACTATTCAATCGTAGAGGAACAAAGTATCGTACTCTTAAACTAAAAGAGTTAAATCTTGATACTCAAGGTATGAAAGAGTGGCTATGTCGTGAAAATCTTCTTATTAAGCGTCCTGTTATAGAGTTAGATGATTCAAAAGTTATTGTTGGATTTGATATTCAAGAGTATGAGGAGCTATTTAAATAGCTCCTTTAGGACTCTTGTAAAAACTATGCTATATTTACTCTTTAATGCTACTAAAGAGGTCTTCTATGTCTAAAAATATACAATTTACCCATCTTCATCTTCATAC
>WGFZ01000040.1 GCA_015491955.1 Nitratifractor sp.
CGTGTGTGAAACTGTTCAACTGTACGCCCTGTATTTAGAGTTAAAGGAAAAGAGCTACATATATTTTCTGCCATTGGCTCCCAATCAGTAAAAATAAATTTTGCTTTTCCTTCAATATTTGGTGTTGGCATATCTGGAGTATATAGTCTAGGAGTACCCTTTGGGTATTTCTCATTACAAGGCCATTGTATCCCACCTAACTCTTCAATCTTCTCATAACTCATACCGCTATAATCGCAAAGTCTGCCTTTGCTTACTCTCTTCCACTCATTAAAGGCATCTTGTGGCTTACTCCAACCATTAAATAGTAATTCATATTTTCCATCAAAATATTTACTAAACTCAACTACTATCTCAAAATCACTTTTGCTATCTTTATAATTTGGCACACTCTTTTTGGCTAAATTACATCTTCTTTCACTATTTGTATAAGTGCCTGTCTTTTCACTCCACGTAGCCGCACCAAATAGTACATCCGCAATCTCGGCGGTATCACCCATAAAGCTATCTTGTACTACTAAAAGTTCCAATTTCTCTAAAGCTTTACGTAAACGAGGTTGGTCTGGATAGCTAACTAATGGATTGGTAGCAACTACCCAAAGAGCTTTAATCTCATCACGTTCAATAGCTTCTATAATTTGTGGATAGGCATATCCTCGCTCTGTTGGTACAAGCGACTCATCAACACCTACAATCTTAGCGTACTCTGCTCTATCTCCAGCATTTTTGAAATCTCTATATCCGGGAATGGAGCTAGTAAATCCACTCTCTCTAGTTCCCATAGCATTACACTGTCCTGTAATACTCATAGGAGAGCCACCCTTTTTGCCTAAATTTCCAGTCATCAAAGCCAAATTGATAATGGCACTTACTGTATCAGTCCCTTGTGCTGATTGATTAACCCCCATAGTCCAAGCACTCATAGCCGTTTTGGCATTTGCATATAGCTTCGCTATCTCATATAGGGTCTTTACTTCAATACCAGTAATATATGCTACCTCTTGTGGGGGATAGTTTTGGATATTTTTTATAAACTCTTTATATCCTACTGTCTTATCTTTTATAAAGTTCTCATCTACCCAACCTTGCTCCCAAATAATGTAGCACAGACCATTTATTAGGGCTAAATCTGTACGAGGTTTAATTGGTAGATAAATATCCGCCATATTGGCAGTTTTACAGTGTCTTGGATCAACTACAATAATAGTTGGTTTTTTACCTCTGACTTTTTTATTTCTAGCAATATGGAGTTTTAATATAGGGTGATTATCAGCTATATTTGCTCCAATTAACATAATAACTTCTGCATGTGTAAAATCATCATAGCACCCTGGAGGTCCATCACTTCCAAAGCTCTGCTTATACCCCATTACTGCACTTGCCATACAAAGAGTGGTATTTCCATCGTAATTGTTTGTCTCAAGTCCAAGTTGAACAAACTTACCTAGTGTATAAAACTCTTCAGTTAAAAGCTGACCTGTTGAAATTACAGAAACAGCCTTTTTACCATACTTTTTTTGAATCTCTTTAAATTTATCGCTAGTATGTTTAAATGCCTCTTCCCAACTAACTTGCTCAAAATTTTCACCTCTTTTTATCATAGCTCCTGCAAGTCGGCTAGGAGCTCGAACCATCTCGTGTTCACTAAGCCCTTTTGGGCATAGCGTTCCACGATTTACAGGGTGCTTTGGGTCTCCTTTCACATATACAGGGTCTCCATCTTTTACACCGATATATAATCCACACCCAACACCACAATATCCACAAGTTGAGCGTACCCACTTATCTGGTGCTTTTGCTTTGGCTACTTTGCCAAAAAATGGGTCATCAACAAGAGCATACTTATCCTCTTTTATATCAAATCCTAAAAATTTCTTTGTTTTATCAATAAGGCTCATACCCTTTATCTCCTTTTTAATGTCTCTGGTTTCCAGCAAAAAAGTTCCCAGCAAGTCCAAGAGGAACAACACTACGATAAAATAGTGAACGTCCAATAATCTCACTAAAAGTAGCACCAACAAGAGCTAAGATAAGTACAATTTGGCTTAGAGTCTCAAGCTTTGAAGCACTAAATACAATGGCTAACATCGGTAAAGCTATTGAAAATATTACTAATGTTATAAGACGTAGTTTTTTTAACTCTTTAAAGTACTCCTCTAAGAGTCTTTTTGTTCTACTTAATTGATAATATAGTGGATTTTCTCTATCCAAATATCTATAAAATTGCATCTCTTCATATATTAGGTGTAGTTGATATAGCCCAAGCATAAGAGTTGGAGTAAGAAGTGCTAAAAGAGTTCTCTCCTCTTGCATAAATGCTAAAGTTGTAGCTATAAGTAAAAAGCCTAAATATCCACTTCCAAAAAAGCGTAGAGTCGTAGATTTTCTATTCCAAGCAGGACGTGCAGGGACACGGTAAATCATAGATTGGGCATAAATACCATAAACTCCTAAGATAGCAATAGGAATCTCTATTAAAAGTTTTAATCCTTCAGATAAACCACCAAAATATGCACCAATAAGAGCTAAACCACCAATAGCATAAGCACCCAAAGCTCCAGCTTCACGACTAAGCCAAGATGTTTTTATATTTTTAATTGCCGTTATTGCAAGAGCAGGTCTTCCTAAATGTAGTGCTGAGAGAGGAAGACCAATTAGAGCAGGAAGAAGTACAAGAATTACCATTGAGATATTAGGAGATGCTAAATTTAATCCTAAAAAGTGTAGAAGTTCACCAAAAAGAAGTGCTACAAATCCTCCAACACTCATTTGTGTTAAAACGGTCATAAATACAAGTGGCCACTCTGGGTGAGCTGGTTTTATATGATGCTCATCGGCTGGTTTTATCTCACTACCTTCTGGAATATCAGGAAGTGTATATCTAGTTGTTGGTTTAGTAATAGAAATATCAGGTAAGTGAGGAGCTACTCCCTCTTTTGCCATATCGTTACGAATCCACTCATCTTTATCTACAACTTCAATCTCAATAGCTCCAGCAGGACAAGCTTGTACACAAGCTGGAGTTTGACCAAGTTCAAGTTTATCTACACACATATGACACTTAGTTACAATACCCCTCTCTTCATTAAAGACGGGGACTTCATAAGGACAGTTCCAAGTGCAGTATTGACAACCGATACAGCTCTCATCTTCGTGAAAAACAATACCATTTTCAAGTTTAATATAACTATTTGTAGGACAACCATTTAGACAAGCTGGGTCTATACAGTGGTTACAACTCATTGAGTTAAAGAGTTGAAGAGTATTAGGAAAAGCTCCCGTCTCCATCTCACCAACTCTTCTCCACTTCACATCTGCTGGATTTCCATTTTGCTCATTACAAGCAACTTCACAACAGTGGCAACCTACACAAGCAGTCATATCAAAGTGAAATCTATACTGCTGACCCTCTTTTAATTTGGGAATATCAATAGAGTAGTTTCCACACTGCATTCCTGTTTGAGCTTTTTGGTCAATGAATGACTCTATAGGTGTCTTATTCTCACTCATATATACTCCATATATAAAGATTATTCTGATTTTATCAAGAGATTGTATATATATATGCTTATCTTTTATACAAAATAGCAAATTTACTCTTATCTACTACTAAGTTTTTAGGGGGTAAAATCACTAAAGTAACCATTTTATGGAGAAGGGGATTTTAATGAAAAAAATTTCAAATGAGATTACTTCACTTGAAAATTATATAGAGAGTGAAGAGGGGAAAAAGATTGTTAAAAATGTACAAAAGCAGTGTAAACTCTTAGAGAGTAAGAGTGGATTAAAACAACTTATACAAGGTAAAAAGCTTCAAAAAATTCTCCGTACAGTCGAGTATGAAGAGGAGCTAACTCAACTTCAAGTAGAGCTTATCAAACTTCAAAACTGGGTATATGATAATAAAAAAAGAGTAATGATTATATTTGAAGGGCGTGATGCTGCGGGAAAAGGGGGAGCTATCAAACGATTTATTCAGTATCTAAATCCTCGTAAATTTCGTGTGGCTGCTTTGCCTAAACCTAGTGAGGTTGAGTTAGGACAGTTCTATTTTCAACGATACTTTAAACATCTTCCAAACCCCGGAGAGATTGTATTTTTTGATAGGAGTTGGTATAACAGAGCTATTGTTGAGCCTGTTTATGGATTTTGTACTGAGGAGCAGTATGAAAAGTTTATGAAGGAGGTTCCAGAGATTGAACACGCCTTAATTGATGATGGAATTACTATTATTAAATTTTGGTTTTCTATTAGCAAAGAGACTCAACAAAAGAGATTTAAAGAGAGAGAGACAAATCCCCTTAAACGTTGGAAACTAAGCCCCGTTGACCAAAAGGCTCAAGAGATGTGGGATAAGATTACTTTTTATAAAGAGGAGATGTTTAGTAGAACTCACACTAGTTATGCACCTTGGATTATTGTAGATAGTAATGATAAAAAGAGTGCAAGGCTTGAATCTATACGTTATGTACTATCTAAACTACCTTATGATGGTAAAGAAGATGCTGTGATTAATCTTCATCATGACCCCGATGTTGTAGAACGATACCATCGCCGTTCTCACCGTGAAGATGGTTAAAGATTTATAGTGTCTAAAATATCTTTAGAGCAAATGCTAGAAAAAAGAAGAGGTGAAATTTTACTAATTGGTAAGATGGAACTCTTTAGCAAAGATGAGATATGTGCTTTTATCGCCTCCAAGGGGCTAACTATTTCTCAAAATTATAACTCTTCTACAGTAGCAGTTGTTGAGGGTAGAGGTCTTAAAATGTTTGAAGAGCTACTTAGCGAAGAGGCTTATAGTGATGGGGTTGTTCACTATAGGCTTGAAGAGCTTGAGCAGATTATTAGTGCTAGACTAAAGCCTGATGAGGTGCTTATGGCACTAAAGCTTGGAAAAGATAAGGAGCGTTTACTTCGTCTTTTGAGCAATGAATATATTGATGATGAGTTTTTTTTGCGTCTTCTTTCGCTTTATGAGTGGGAGGGGGCAGAACTTATGGATAGTGAGCAAGATAGAAGAGTTTTAATCTCTTTAATGCAGAGATTTTTAAAATTGAGTGTCTATGAGCAAGATGCTCTTCACTCTCCATCAACACTCCTTAGACTTATTCGTACGACAAAGTCATCTAAACTTCTTGAAGCCATTTTAGAGCTTCCACCTTTTGAATTTAGAGTAGGAAGAGGTAAACGTATCACTATATCTCAAGCTATAGCTATGCGTCCAATTTTAAACTCTCAAACAGTTAAGAAACTCTTAAAATATCGAGATGAGAGTATTGATTTAATATTAGCAAGTAACCCTTCATTAACATCTGAATTTCAAAACTATCTTTGGAAGCAAAGGGGGGAAGAGGTTGCTTTAGCTTTGGCACTAAATAGCTCTCTTAATGAAGAGCTTTTTGATATTTTGTTACTTAAAAATGGTGAAATTTTAGAGACTCTTCTAAGCTATCAGCCTATTGATAGAGTTCGTTTTAAAAAGATTATAAAGTGTATAGGTAAAGATAGTGAGTATATCTCTTATATTGGTAAAAATACTCTTTTAACTCAAGAGTTAATTTATGAGTTACTAAATATACCAGATTATACATTGAAAGAGAATTTAGCAAGGAATGAGACTATCTCTAGTGATATTTTAAATATCTTTTTTGAAAAAGAGGAGTTTCATTTAGCTCTAGCTCAAAATAGAGCCATTGATGATACTTTGGCAAAAAGCCTATTTGATAGGCAAAACCCAAATATCCTTGAAGCTTTAAGTGCAAACCCATCAACACCTAAGGATCTTCTTCAAAATCTATATAACTTAGGAGAGTTTAGATACTATCAAGGTTTAGCTAGTAATCCATCTACTCCAATGCCACTACTTCATCAATTGAAAACAGATCACCGACTTTGGCTAATTTTACAAAAGAATGAGAACTTTGTAAAAGAGGCAAATCGTGAAATGGGAATGAGATAAGTTAATATATTTAGATAATATTCTATTATGTGCTATTAATAGGAGTTATCTATGCGACCATCAGAACTTACAAAGAGCTTAGAGTGTCTAATTCAAGGACAGTTACCCACATTTATCTGGGGAGCTCCGGGGATTGGAAAATCCTCTATTGTTAAACAAATTGCTAAAAAAAATGGTTTAGAGTTTCTTGACCTCCGTCTCTCCTTGCTTGACCCAACTGATTTAAAAGGAATACCATTTTTTGATCCTGAGCTTCGTCAAGGGGTATGGGCATCTCCTAGTTTTTTACCAAAAGAGCCACACTCAAAAGGAGTTTTATTTCTTGATGAGATAAATACAGCCCCACCAGCTGTTCAAGCTTCAGCCTATCAGTTAGTACTTGATAGAAAAGTGGGGGAGTATGAGTTACCAGAGGGTTGGAGTATTGTCTCGGCTGGAAATAGAGAGAGTGATAGGGGAGTAGTATATAGAATGCCTCCAGCTCTTGCTAATCGTTTTGTACATTTAGAGATGGAAGTTAGTTTAGATGATTGGAAGGTATGGGCGTATGCTTCAAATGTCTCTTCAGAGTTAATAGCTTATCTTAGTTATGAATCTGAAGCTCTATTTGACTTTTTACCTGAGAGAAATGAAAAGGCATTTCCTACACCTCGCTCTTGGAGTTATGTTGATAAAATCTTAAAAAGTAATATGGATTCTAATTTACTGTTAGAGAGTATCGCAGGTGCTGTTGGAAAGGAGGAGGCGGTTAAGTTTTTGAACTTTTTAAAAGTACGTAAAGATTTACCAGATATTCAATCTCTTTTAGAGGGTAAAGATTTAGAGATTAAAGATGATTCTAGGGTGCTTCAAGTCTTAATTAGTGGGCTTGTAAATGCCTTAAAAGATGAGAATACTCCTCAAACAATATCTAGTGTCTTAAACTTTAGTATGAGACTTCCTCCAGAGTTTGCTGTACTTTTAGTTCAAGAGATGCAAATGGCTGGAATTAATCCAGAAATTAGCGAAGTTTGGCAAGAGTGGGTTAAGCTTTTTCATTACCTTTTGGATTAGATTATGAAAGAGTTAAAAGTGTGGGAGAGAGCTAAAGCTAAACTAATGAGTGAAGCTCCATATTTTGGACATATTGCAAGTTATATAGAGTTAGTACCTTGTGATGATTTACCTACTTTTCAAGCCAATGCAAAAAAGCTATTTTATAACTCGTCATGGGTAGATGAGTTAGATGAATCAGAGATGATTAGTGTTTTAGCCAATGGGGCTATGCATAGAGTTCTTTGGCACGAAAATAGAGGCAAAAAACGACACTCAAAGCTTTGGAACCTTGCTAGTGATTATGCTATTAATGCTTTACTTGTAGAAAATGGCTTTGAATTACCACTTTTAGCTCGTTATGAGCCTCGTTTTAAAAGAATGTATGCTGAAGAGATATATCACGAACTACTAAAAGAGCAATCTTTTGAAGACTCTTTAGATGATGATGGTGAATCTAATTCTAGTGATAAAGAAGATAATTTAAAAGATAATCAAGATAGTTTAAGTAGCCAAAATTTGAAATTTAGTAATAGTGAAGAGTCTTTAGATGAAGCTCTTGAGAAGGCTTCGTTGGAGCAACTCTTTCTAAATATGAAAGATAGAGCCAAGATACCAAAATCGTTAGAACGTCTTGTTCCTAGTTATTTTGCTAAAGGGATTGATTGGAGGGCTAGATTAAGAGATTATATTGATAATTTTTTTAAAAGCTCTTATAGCTTCTCTCCACCCAATTTAAAACACTTATATAGAGGTATTGCTCTACCACGTTTATACTCTGAAACTCTACGTATATCAGTGGCAATAGATAGTAGTGGTTCAATTGATGAAAAGAGCTTAGGAGAGTTTTTTGCAGAGTTGGAGTCAATTTTATTACATTTTCCAGATTATAAAATAGATTTAATGGTGAGTGATTTTAAGATTCGCCACTATCAAGAGCTTACAAGAGGTGAGAGCTTTGATGTGAAGATTATTGGAGGTGGTCATACCGATTTTTGTCCTGTATTTGATTTTATTGAGCAATCTCTTGAGAGACCACGCCTTTTAATATATTTTACAGATGGTAATGGATTATTTCCTCAAAAGGAACCGAACTATGAAGTGTTATGGGTTTTAACAAGGGACAAAGAGATACCTTTTGGGCAGAAAATTATCTTAGAAGATTAACTCTTTCTCTTAATCCTCACTCTTTTTGCTTGAAATAGCTCAATAGCATCTTTTACCATTGGTTCTTCTAGTAATTCTTTTGGGTCTATCTCTTTAGAGGCTTCACTACCTCCTATATCAGGATTCATACAACTTGATGGCATCTCTATAGCCTCTATAGTACTAGCTGTATGTTGATTATCTGGGAGCTTATACTCCTCTTGTATATTCTCCTCTTTATTAGTCAAAATATCTTCATTATTGTGATTGATAATTTTAACTCCAATTCCAAAAATATCTTGAACAAAGGTACGAATTATAGTCCAGTATTGAATTAAATTTTTACGCTCTTTATCTTTAGCTACAGATAGCCAATGTAGTTCATTCCCATCAAATCTTTGGTATTGAATATTTTTTTCAAAAATCTCTCCAAGCTCAGAATCCCTATCATATAGCTTTTTAATAAGTTTTTTAAACTTGAGTTCTCCATCATCGGATTTTTCTATAACTTGTTTTGGTGGTTGAGCCTTTATCGATACCTTACTTTCAGTAGATACTTTTGAACTACTTGATGTTTTACTATTTTTTGTATTTGCTAAGCTAGGTATAGCTAATTCACTTTGAAGTGTCTCTATCATATCATCAATCTCTTTGATTGATAGAGCTTCCATCATCTTAAAGAGTGTTAAAGATAGTACAAACTCTCCATCACTACCTAAAAATAGTAACTCTTTAGCTTCAGCTAATATACGAAAGAATCTATCAAGAATAAGTGGAGTAAATCTTGGATCTTTTCTAAATAGACACTCCTTTAGATATAGGCTAAGCTCATCTACAATCATATCAGCTTCATATTCTGAGTTCTTATGAATAAATTCAAGTACTACTTGAGTGTTCTTATTTAAAATCTCTTCTAGGAGATTATCAAGCTGTATAGGGTCTATTATTCCTAGCATTGATGTAACAGTATATAAATCAACACTCCCTTTTGCATAGACAATAGCTTGGTCAAGTAAAGTAATAGAATCTCTTAGGCTACCACCTCCACTTCTAGCAAGTATCTCAAGAGCTTGAGGCTCATACTCAATATTTTCAAGATTTAAGATATGCTCTAAATGGCTCTTTACAAGGCGTTGAGGTATCTTTTTGAATCTAAAGTGCTGGGTACGAGATAAGATAGTAGTAGGAAGCTTTAAAGGGTCGGTAGTAGCAAGGATAAATTTTACAAAACTTGGAGGCTCTTCAAGAGTCTTTAATAGGGCATTGAAGGCTTGAGGTGTTAGCATATGTACCTCATCAATAATAAAAATTTTAAAGCGTCCAGTGCTAGGTTTATATTTTGTATGCTCAATTAACTCTTTTATATCATCAATTCCACGATTTGAAGCTCCGTCCATCTCAATAATATCTATATGACGGGACTCATTTGCCATTTGACATTGAGGACAAACTTCACAAGGCTGTGATGTTGGACCATTCTCACAAAGTAGAGCTTTAGCAAATATTCGAGCTGTAGAGGTCTTTCCACTACCCCTAAGCCCTGAAAATAGATAGGCGTGAGATAGTCTATCGCTATCTAATGCTTGAGTAAGCGTCTGAGATACGGACTCTTGTCCAATTAAATCACCAAATGATTTAGGACGATATTTTCTTGCAAGTGCTAAAGCCAAAATAGTTCTCCTTGTATGAACTCAATTTAGAGGGAGGCTATTGTAATGGAAATTTGCTTTTGAGGATTTGAAAGTGAAAAACTATAGACTAAAGATAATTTACTACCCTAAACTCCCATAGGGTATAATCTATTTAATTTTATATAGGGAGTGATACTGTGAATTATAATCCCAAATCAATAGAGAAGTATTGGCAAGAGAAGTGGGAAACTGATAGAGCTTTTGAACCTTTAGAGGATTCTACTTTGGAAAAAAAGTATATTTTAAGTATGTTTCCATACCCAAGTGGACGTATTCATATGGGACATGTTCGTAACTACTCAATTGGAGATGCTCTAGCTCGTTATTGGAGAAAGCAAGGTGTAAATGTACTTCACCCAATTGGCTGGGACGCATTTGGAATGCCAGCAGAAAATGCTGCTATCAAAAATGGATTACCTCCTAAAGAGTGGACCTATGAGAATATTGACTATATGAGAAAAGAACTCTCATCTCTTGGTTTGAGTTTTTCTAAAGAGAGAGAGTTTGCTACTTGTGATTCCTTATATACCCGCTGGGAGCAAGAGTTCATTATAAAGATGTTTGAAACGGGTTTAATGTACCGTGAGAGTACAACGGTAAATTGGTGTGAAGATTGTCATACTGTTTTAGCAAATGAACAAGTAGAAGATGGTTGTTGCTGGAGATGTGATAATCTTGTAGTACAAAAAGAGATGCCAGGGTACTATATAGATATTGTTAGGTATGCTCAAGAGTTACTTGATGACCTCGAACTTTTAGAGGGTAAATGGCCATCTCAAGTACTTACTATGCAACGAAATTGGATAGGACGAAGTCAAGGTCTGGAGTTTAAATTTGAGTTGAGTGATGAGAGTAGAGCTAAACTTAATGGCTGTTTTGATGGATATGAAGTATTTACTACACGCCCTGATACAATCTTTGGAGTTAGCTACTCTGCTTTAGCTCCAGAACACCCTATCGTAAAATTTTTGCTAGAGCATAAGCTTTTAGATGAAGAGATTAGTGAGCGTATAGAGGCTATTATAAATATGAGTGAGCGTGAGCGTTCACAAGCAGATAAAGAGGGGTATCCACTAGGAATTAGCGTAATCCACCCCTTAACTGGTGAAGATATTCCTGTATGGACTGCAAACTTTGTACTTGCTAGTTATGGTGGCGGAGCTGTTATGGCAGTTCCAGCTCATGATGAGAGGGATTTTGAGTTTGCCA
>WGFZ01000041.1 GCA_015491955.1 Nitratifractor sp.
CTGGATTTCCCGCTATGAAAGCTCTACTTTCTGAAGGAATTAGTGTAAATGCTACATTGGTATTCTCTCCAAGCCAAGCCCGTGCTTGTTTAGATGCTATGAAATCTGGAATTGATGAGTTTGATAATAGTGGTGGTGAGAGGGTAGAGGCTGTTATTAGTGTTTTTGTAAGCCGTTTTGACCGTATGTTAGATTCTCAATTAAAAGAGTTAGGATTGCCTACTGCCCAAACTGGTATTATGAATGCTTCTAAAATATATTCAATGATAGAGGCTAATCATACTCCTGCTGTTCGTACACTATTTGCAAGTACAGGGGTTAAGGAGAATCAGAATTTAGATATGGACTACTATATTCGTTCACTATATGGAAGTCATTGTGTAAATACAGCTCCACTTGATACAATTGAAGCCTTTGAAGCAAAAGGGGAGTGTAAAACTGTTTTACCAAAAGATGAAAAAGAGATTGAAGAGTATTTTAAGACTTTAAAGAGTAATGGTATTGATATGGAAGAAGTTTATGATAAGTTGTTAAAAGATGGTCTTTTTGCCTTTGAAGAGGCATTTACTACAATGCTTGAGAGGTTATAATTATGGGTGCTATGAAAGCAAAATTGGATAGTTACCTAAGAACTCTTATAAAAAATAAGGGTTCTGACTTACATGTTAAATCGGGTGGTATTCCTAGAGTCCGTATTAGTGGGGCTTTGAGAAAGATTGGTAAAGATACTTTAGATGCTAGAGACCTTGAAGCTATGGTAAAAGAGATTTCTACAGATGAGCAGTTTAAAAAGCTTCAAGTTGAAAAATCCCTAGATATGTCATATCTTTTAGGTGATGAGGCACGGTTTAGAGCAAATGTCTTTTATCAAATGAATGGTTTAAGTATAGTTATGCGTATTATTCCTGTAAAAATTCCAAATTTTGAAGAGATGGGATTACCTAAAGTACTTGCTAAGTTTGCTGATGTTGCTAGGGGAATGGTGCTTGTAACAGGAGTAACAGGAAGTGGTAAATCTACCACTCTAGCCGCAATTATTGATAAAATAAATAGGACATACCCTAAGCATATTATTACTCTTGAAGATCCTATTGAGTTTGTTCACCCAGATAAGAAGTGTCTAATTAATCAACGCTCTATAGGACAAGACTCAAACTCCTTTGCTGATGCTTTACCTGCGGCACTTAGAGAAGACCCCGATATTATTCTTGTTGGAGAGATGAGGGATGTGGAGACAATTGAACTAGCTCTTCACGCAGCTGGAACTGGACACTTAGTATTTTCGACACTCCATACACTTGATGCAAAAGAGACAATTGATAGAATTGTTGGAACATTCCCAGAAGAAGAGCAAAATCGTATCCGTCAATCTCTCTCCTCAGTTTTAGAGGGTACTATAACTCAACGTCTTGTTCCAACAGTAGATGGAGGACGTGTTGCAGCTGTTGAAGTTATGGTAAAGACTCCTCGTATTTCAGAGCTAATTGCCAACTCTGAAGATGCTGAGATTCCTGATGCTATTGCAGAGGGAAGGGATATCTATGGGTCTCAGACATTTGACCAACATCTTTATGACCTTGTTAAATCTGGTAGAGTTAAAGAGGAGGTGGCTATGGAGTTTGCTACCTCTCCATCTGATTTAAAACTTCTACTTGAAGGAATTGGTGGAGGTGGAGCATCTAGTGGTGGTGAAGAAGATGGAGAAGTTGAACTTGATGCTTATGATTTTAAAGATGATAGCGATGATTAGGTACTATCTATTGGATTTTTAAGAGATATTTAGATAGAATCCTGCCCTATTTTAGATAAAACAAAGGATTTATACAATGTTGGAAGGTATCGTTAGAGAGAGTATCGGAAAGAGCAATGCTAAAAAGCTCAAACGAGATGGTTATCTGATTGCCAACATCTATGCAAAGGGTGTGGATAATATCCATGCTGCTTTTAAGCAGGGTGAGTTTATTAGAACAGTTAGAAGAAAAGAGAATTTGGCATTTCCTGTAAAAGTTGGAGATAAAGAATTTAATGTTGTTATTCAAGAGTATCAACTCCACCCTGTAACTGGAGATATTTTACACGTTGACCTTCGTGTAGCTATTGAGGGTATGGTTACAGATTACCTTGTTCCCGTTAAGACTGTTGGTGTACCTAAAGGGCTTAAAAATAAGGGTGTTTTAGTTATTACTAAGCGTCGATTAAAGGTACGTGGAGCTATTGAAAATATTCCTGCTAACTTTACTCTTGATGTAAGTGATTTAGATCGTGATGAGTCTATACTTGTTAGAGATATTGAAGTTCCTGAGGCTTGTCGTATGATGGATCGTCCACACGTTTCTGTTTGTGGTGTAATTAAAGCTCGTTAAGAGTCGGATATGATACTTTATGTCGGATTGGGAAACCCCGGACCGACATACGAAAAGACCCGTCATAATATTGGTTTTAGGGTCATCGATAATCTTTTAAAAGAGTATTTTACTAACGCTAGAGCTATTTCAAAAAGTAGTTTTGATGGGGAGCTTTATCGTCAAGGTGATACTTTTCTTCTTAAACCTCTTACTTTTATGAATCTATCTGGAGATAGTATTAAAGCAGTTGTGAGTTTTTATAAAATTTCTATATCTGAAATTGTAGTTTTTCACGATGATATTGATTTGCCATTAGGTACTATTCGTTATAAAGTTGGTGGAAGCTCTGGAGGTCATAATGGTCTTAAATCAATTGATTCAGAAGTTGGAAATGACTATTTAAGAGTGCGACTTGGAGTGGGTAAACCAGCTAGAAAGAGTGAAGTAGTTAGTTATGTTCTCAATTCTTTTAAAGATGAAGAGGAGGAGATAGTAGAGAAGATGGTAAATTTTTGTACTAAGGTAGCAATAGAGATTCCTAAGCTCTCTTTAAATGAGCTTAAATCCAAATATAGCCTCAAAGGGGGGCAGTAGTTTGTTGCCTAAACGCTACTTCTTCTATATCAGTGGACACTATCTAAAAAAATTTTTAATTTTAATATTTAGTTTGAGTATAGCTGTTGTCTTTATCGACTATCTACAACATTCACAAAAGCTTCATGTGGGACTCAATCGTAAAATCTTATATATATTTTACACTTGGGAATATACCTTAGCTCTTGTCTATCCTCTTGTAATTTTAATGGCATTAGCTTGGACTCAAATATCTTTCATATATAATAATGTGTTTGTATCTTTATTCTCATTTGGATATGGAAGTCGCAGACTCCTACTCCCATTTTTAACCTCAGCAATGGGTATATATCTACTATTTATCTCTTTACAAACTACGTCTTTTGCTTATGGAAAAGATAGAGCAATGGATATTTTAAATGCTGATAAACCAAAAGAGAAATTGATAGACCTCTTTTTCAAATACGATAACTCTTTTGTATATGCTAAAGAGCTTGACCCCCTACGTAAAACACTCAAAAAAGTTACTATATTTGAGATGAAAAATCGTCAAGTCTTAAAGATAATTCAATTTCCTAAAGCCTACTATATAAATGGTGTTTGGATAGCTCATAAGGTACAAATTAGAAGGAAAATTTTTAATAAAAAAGGGCACTTTATATCCTATAGAGATAGGTATATTAACAGTTTAAAAGTATTACAAGGATACCAACCTAAGATATTTCGTAAAATTTATGAAGGTGGAACCTTCTCTTTGCGTGATTCTTTTGAAGCACTTAATCTTCTTGAGCGTCAGGGACTCTCTTCAAATAGGGTAAAAGCAAATTTCTATCACAAATTAGTTACCCCTATATTTGCTTTGGCACTGCTAGTTATTCTATTTTATAAAAGCCCATCTTATCACCGTTTTGTACGTAAGGAGAAGCTCTTAGTCATACTTCTTGGCTCATCAATATTTACTTGGGCATTACTCTTTTCTATATATCGTTTAGGAATAAATGGGGTTGTCCCACCAGATTGGGGACAGATTATCCCTATATTAATTCTTGCTATATATGCTTTTATACTTGATATTAAAGAGTTGAGAAAGATTAGTATATAGCTCTCAGAGTAAATAGTAGGCATTTTAGATAAAATATTCTCTATTTCAATAATTTTATTATTAAGAGAGAAGTTTATGAAAATTGATTTTAAAGAATTGGCAAAAGAGTATAAAACTCCACTTTATATTTATGATTTTGATGAGATGTCAAAGAGGTATCTTGAGTTAAAAGAGGCATTTGAGGGTGAAAAATCTCTTATTGCTTATGCAGTTAAGTCCAACTCAAACCTTTCAGTAATTCAAAAATTTGGAAAACTTGGTTCTGGAGCAGATTGTGTAAGTATTGGGGAAGTTCTTCGTGCTAGAAGAGCTGGTATTGAAGCTTATAAGATTATCTTTTCTGGTGTTGGAAAGAGTAATGAGGAGATTGCTCAAGCCCTAAAAGAGGGAATATTGATGATTAATCTTGAGAGTGAAGCAGAGATGTACCGAGTAGAGGAGGTTGCCAAAGGGCTTGGGATAGAGGCTAGAATATCAATTAGAGTAAATCCTAATGTCGATCCAAAAACCCACCCTTATATCTCAACAGGACTTCATGAAAATAAGTTCGGTGTTGAGATTAATATGGCAAAGCGTATGTATATTTATGCTAAAAACTCTAATTGGCTTGACCCTATTGGAGTACATTTTCATATCGGCTCTCAACTAACAGATATATTACCTATTAAAGAGGCATCACAAATTGTATCAGATTTGGTTCGTTCACTATTAGCTATTGGTGTTGAGATTCGTTTCTTTGATGTTGGTGGAGGATTGGGAGTTGTATATAAAGATGAAGAACCAATTCCTGTTGAAGATTATGCCAAAGCTATAATCTCATCAATAAGGGGTTTAGATTTAACTATCGTGTGTGAACCAGGACGATACCTAACAGCAAATGCTGGGTGGCTTTTAGCAAAAGTTTTATATGAGAAACAAAATGGCTCTAAACGTTTTGTTATTGTAGATACTGCAATGAATGACCTTTTACGCCCCTCACTCTATAAGGCTTACCATAAAATTGAAATTTTAAATGATGAGAAAGATAATGAAGATAGTACACTATCAGATATTGTAGGGCCAATTTGTGAGAGTGGAGATTGGTTAGCAAAAGATCTTTTACTACCTCCTACAAAAAGTGGAGATTTGATTTTGATACATAGTGCAGGGGCTTATGGTTTTACAATGGCAAGTAACTATAATACCCGTGGACGCCCTGCTGAAATAGCTTGTGAAGATGGAAAGTGTCGTTTGATTAGAGAGCGAGAATCCTTTGAGGATATGATTCGTTTGGAGCAAAGATATTTGGAGGAATGATATGGGTTTAGATAGCTTACGCCAAGCCATTGATAGCATTGATGATAGATTGTTAGAACTCTATAATGAGCGTTTGAAAATTGTTCATAAAGTTGGAGAGTTTAAAAATCAGACTAAAGCACCGATCTATCGTCCAGAGCGAGAACAAGAGATTCTCAATAGACTTAAAGCCAAAAATAAAAAAGATAGTGGAGTCTTAAATGATGAGGCTATAGATGCACTCTTTTTAGAGCTATTTGCTGTTGCTAGAAACTATGAATTACCGGAGCGTATAGCCTTTTTAGGACCAGAGGCTAGTTTTACTCATCAAGCTGCTGAGATGAAATTTGGGGCTATGAGTTCTTATTTACCTATTCATACTATTAAGGGAGTATTTAGAGAGGTAAGTGAAGGTAGAGCTAAATTTGGAGTAGTTCCAATTGAAAATAGCTTTAATGGAATTGTTAGTGATACAATTAGCTCTCTTAGTACATTTAATTTAAAAATTGTTGCTGAAGTTATTGTGGAGGTTCATCACGTCTTAGCTACAAAAGCTGAAGATATCAAAGATATTAAACGAATCTACTCAAAAGATATTGCTTTTGGTCAATGTAGCCGTTTCTTAGAGGATTTAGGACTTGATATGGTTGAGCAAATTCCAGTAGAGTCCACAGCTAAAGCCGCACAGTTAGCAACTAAAGATAGTAAGTCAGCCTCAATTTGTTCAGAAGTTGCATCAAAACTCTATAACCTTCCTGTACTGTTTAGAAATATTGAAGATGATGGTAATAATCGTACACGCTTTTTTATTGTAAGTGATTTTGAAAATCAGCCAAGTGGTAAAGATAAGAGTACAATTTTAGTTAGACTTCCAAATAGACCAGGTGCTTTGGTGGACTTTTTGAATGATTTTAAAGAGGCTAAGATAGATTTGACAAAGATTAAATCACATATTGTTGAGGGTGTATCAATCTTCTTTATAGAGTTTGATGGGCATAAAAATGATGAAAAGATAAAGGGTATTTTTGAAAAACATAGAGACTCTATTAAGTTTCTTGGCTCTTATGTTAAAGAGGCAGATGATGTCTAATTTTAGGATGAAAGATGCAATTTAATAAAAGTTTAGAGAATATTAAAGTATATGAAGCTGGTAAGCCTATAGAGTTGGTTGTAAGAGAGTTTGGTATAGCTCCTAAAGATGTTGTTAAATTAGCCTCCAATGAAAATCCTCTTGGAACAAACCCAAAAGTAGCAGAAGCTATTTGTAAAAATGCTAAGAATGCACATCTATATCCAGATGATAGTATGTTTGAGTTAAAGGAATCTTTGGCTAATCGCTTTGGAGTTGAAGATAAAAATATAATTATTGGTGCAGGAAGCGATCAGATTCTAGAGTTTATATCACGTGCTAAATTGAATGAAAATTCCAAAGCTTTGATGAGTAGAGTAACCTTTGCTATGTACTCTATATATGCCCTTCAACAAGGAGCTTCAATTATCCGTACTAGTGATTATAAACATAATAGCAAAGAGTTTATATCTATAATAAGAGAGCATAAGCCAGAAGTTGTATATATATGTACACCAAACAATCCCACAGGAGATGCTACAAAGCCTGAAGATGTCTTTGAAATTATTGAAGCTTCAGATCCAAATAGTTTGATTGTAATTGATGGTGCATATATGGAGTATGCTATTGCTAAAGACTCTAGTTATGAGATTACTCCAAAAGAGCTTCTTAAATACCCTAATGTTATTTATCTAGGAACATTCTCCAAAGCCTATGGATTGGGTGGAATGCGTGTAGGATATGGTATTGCTAATAGTGAAATCATTAAAGCTCTTATGAAGATGAGACCTCCATTTAATATAACTACTCTTTCACTCGCTTCAGCAATCGTAGCTAATAGTGATGAAGATTTCTTAAACAGAAGTTTAGAACTTCACACTAGAGAGCTTCCTAGATATGAAGAGTATGCAAAAAGACACAGTTTTGAATTTATTGATAGTTACACCAATTTTATTACGTGGATTTTACCTAAAGAGCTTAATTCAAGCAAAGTAGCTAATGCTCTTTTACGTATTGGTGTGATTGTAAGAGATTTGAAATCTTATGAGATGAATGCTTTGCGTATTACAGTTGGTACTCCTAAGCAAAATGATCGCCTATTTAAAGTAATGAGTGAGGTTTTAGGGTGAGAAGAGTTGGTATAGGCTCACTTCCAAAAGATGAAGAGCTTACTATTGTAACTTTAAAAGATTGGAGTATAGACTCTATTGAAAATATAGAGACTATCTTACGATATAGACACCGTTATGAAGACTCTTGGTATAAAGAGCTTATAAAAGAGCTTGATTTAAAAGATAAATGTATAACTTCCACAAGAGTAAGACGTTTAATTGTTGGGGCTTTGTTTAAAGGAGAAGAGGATTGAAGGATATTAAAAAACAGAGTTCTAAAGAGCTAGAAGAGTTGGCCAAAAAGATTCGTCAAAGAATTTTAGAAGTAGTAAGCCATAATGGCGGACACTTAAGTTCAACTCTTGGAGCAGTAGATTTAATTGTTGGAATGCACGCTGTTTTTGATGTAAATAAAGACCCTTTTATATTTGATGTATCACATCAATCTTATGCTCATAAACTTCTTACTAACCGCTGGGAAGAGTTTGAGACACTTAGAAAATTTGGAGGAGTTTGTGGCTATACCGACCCTAAAGAGTCTAAATATGATTACTATAAAGCAGGTCATAGCTCAACCTCTATATCTCTTGGAGTTGGAGTAGCTAAAGCGATTAAATTAAAGAGAGAAGATAGAACTCCTGTTGTGATGATTGGTGATGGTAGTATGAGTGCTGGAATGGTCTATGAAGCACTTAATGAACTAGGTGAGCGTAAATACCCTATGGTAATTATTTTAAATGATAATGAGATGAGTATCGCTAAACCAATTGGAGCTTTGAGCCGTTATCTATCTAAGGGAATGGCAGGTCCTTTTTATCAAAAGCTTAAAAAGAGAACAGAATCAATTCTTCAGATACTTCCTGAAGGGGCTAGTTATATGGCAAAGAAGTTTGAAGAGTCATTTCGCCTTATCACTCCAGGAATGCTCTTTGAAGAGCTAGGACTTGAGTATATTGGTCCAATAGATGGACACGATATTCCTGCTATTATTGATACACTTAGTATCGCTAAATCTATGCAAAAGCCTGTTATTGTCCACGCACAAACAACTAAGGGGAAAGGTTATGAGATAGCTGAAGGTCCATTAGAGCATTGGCACGGAGTTGGTCCTTTTGATATTAAAAGTGGTAAATCTCTTAAAAAGGCATCTTCATCAAAAAGTGCAACACAAATTTTTAGTGAAACATTGATGGAGTTAGCTAAAGATGATGAGAAGATTGTGGGAGTAACAGCTGCTATGCCTGGAGGTACAGGATTGGGTGCTTTAATAGACACCTATCCTGAGCGTTTTTGGGACGTGGCTATTGCAGAGCAACACGCAGTTACAAGTATGGGACCATTGGCAAAAGAGGGCTTTAAACCTATTTGTGCAATATACTCAACCTTTCTTCAAAGGGGATATGACCAAGTAATCCACGATATTGCCTTAATGGATTTAGGTGTAACATTTGCTATCGATAGAGCAGGTATTGTCGGAGAAGATGGAGAGACACATCAAGGAGCTTTTGATATATCATATCTACGCCCAATTCCAAATATAAGCTTGATAGCTCCATATAATGAAACAAGCCTAAAAAAGGCACTTCATTTTAGTGTAAATTATAATCATCCACTTGCTATTCGTTATCCACGAGGAGCTTTTTTAGCTCCTGATAGTGATGTAGTTGATTATGAGCTAGGAAAGGCAAATCTCTTACAAGATGGTGAAAAAATACTTTTTGTAGGCTACGGTAATGGTGTAGGAAGAGCTATTTTGACATCAGATGAATTAAATTATGATATAGCAATTTTAGACCTTCGTTTTGTAAAACCACTTGATGAGACTATATTAAAAGAGTTATCTAAACGTTATCCATTTTGGTTTATCTTTAGTGATAGCGTCAGTCTAGGTGGTGTAGCTTCTGCAATTGAAGAGTTTTTTGCTACACAAGATAATAGACCTAAAAAGATTGTTAGTTTTGAGTATGAAGATAGATTTATTCCACATGGAGATACCAAGGAGGTTGAAGAGAGCCTAGGTTTGACTTCTAAACAGTTGGCTAAAAGAGTAGAGACTATATTAAAAGATATGGCTTAAACTCTTAGTTAGGTTTGTATTTAATAGAGAGCTTTAATAAACTCTTTGTTAAGTTCAACTCTATCTGAACTTCTTATTATCTTTTTAGAAGGAAAATTAAAATGCCAAAAGAGTATATATTTACTAGTGAATCGGTTACTGAAGGACATCCAGATAAGATGGCAGACCAAATTAGTGATGCTATCTTAGACCATATTATTGCTAATGACAAGAGTGCAAGAGTAGCTTGTGAAACGTTGCTTAGTAATGGATATTGTGTAATTGCAGGAGAGTTAAAGACTCATACCTATGCACCAATGCAAGATATTGCAAGAGAGGTAGTTAGAGAGATTGGCTATACAGATGCTAGTTTTGGATTTGATTATCGAAGTGCAGGGGTATTAAATGGAATAGGAGAGCAGAGTCCTGATATTAACCAAGGGGTGGATCAATCTTCTGGAGAAACAGGAGCTGGAGACCAAGGATTAATGTTTGGTTATGCGTGTCGTGAGACAGATGAACTTATGCCTTTACCAATATCCTTAGCTCATAAAATCACAGCAAAGTTAGCAGAGGTTCGTAAAAATGGAACTCTTCCTTATCTCCGTCCTGATGGTAAGGCTCAAGTTAGTGTTCGTTATTGTGATGGAAAACCTATAGAGGTAACAACCGTAGTAGTCTCAACACAACACGCTCCAGAGGTTGAGCAAAAACAGCTCCACAAAGATATACTTGATGAGGTTATACACGCAGTTATTCCAAAAGAGCTATTATCTGAAGATATTGTCTATCATATCAATCCAACAGGACGCTTTGTTATAGGTGGTCCTCAAGGAGATGCTGGTTTAACAGGACGTAAGATTATTGTCGATACTTACGGTGGAAGTTGCCCTCATGGGGGTGGAGCTTTTAGTGGTAAAGACCCTACAAAAGTGGACCGTTCTGGTGCCTATGCAGCTCGTTGGGTAGCTAAAAATCTTGTTGCCTCTGGTGTTGCTGATAGAGCGACAATCCAAATTGCTTATGCTATTGGTGTTGTTGAGCCTGTATCTATTATGGTTGATACTCATGGAACTAGTTTAGTAGATGAATCTAAGCTTGAAGAGTGTGTTAGAGATATTTTTGATTTACGTCCTGCTGGAATTATAAAAAGCCTTGACCTTTTACGTCCAATATATCGTAAGACATCAGCCTATGGTCATTTTGGTAGAGAATTACCTGAATTTACTTGGGAACGTACTAATAAAGTTGAAGAGATTCGTTCATATCTTGGAGTTTAATAATTAAATAGCTGAAATCCCAATCGTCTTTAGCGGTTGGGCTGAAAGCTATAAGGCTTTAGTCTTGATTTTGTATATATTTTCGTATTGTCTCAGGACTAGCTTCACCAATAGAGCATACAAAATATCCATCAGTCTAGAATGTTTTTTCTTTCCAAAAATGCCTTTGTGAAAAATCTTGATGTAATTCCTAAATTCTCTTAGTTGATATAAATTTGATACGATTAACAATCGCAGAAATAGAAACTCTAGGAATATATTGTATCATTAAGTGAATGTGGTCAATATCTGTTTCCATTTCTATAATATCAAAGTCGCTATTAACCTCAATATCTCTTATAA
>WGFZ01000042.1 GCA_015491955.1 Nitratifractor sp.
GAGGCAAATATAGCTTTTGTAATGGGTAGTGTAGATTTCAAAAAATATAGACAAACAAAAAAGGAGGATAGTAATGAGTAGTGCAAAACAGTCTGAAATTCTATTTTTGTGGGATGGTGAGAATTGGAATCCAAATGGAGATATGCTAAATGATAACGCTCCAAGGTTTGATGAGGTGAGTCAAAGGGCTTTGGTAAGTGATGTAAGGGTTAAAAGAACTATTAGAGACTATCTTGAGCAAAAGGGTGAGAATATATTTGTCAAAGAGTATGAAAGTGGTGTTGGGATAGCTGATGGTAAAAAGGCTATTGAGATTCAACTTGGTAAAAAACCATCTAAGGGTGATGATGTAGAACAAGAGCTAATCAATAGATGTATAGATGTTAGAGCCTTTGGAGGAGTATTTCCTGTTAGTGGAGAAACTCATAATCTAACAGGTTCAATTCAATTTAAGATGAGTAAATCACTAAATGAGACAGAGATAAACTACATAAAAGGCACAGGAGCTTTTGCTAGTGTAGATGCTAAGCCGAATAAAACTTTTAGAGAAGAGTATATTCTACCTTATGCCCTAATAGCTACTTATGGGATTATTAGTGAGTTTTCAGCTACAAAGAGTGGATTAAGTGAAGAAGATGTAGAAAAAATTTTAGATGGCTTGTGGAGTGGCACAAAAAATTTAATATCTCGCTCTAAATTTGGACAGATGCCAAGATTTTTGCTAAAAATTACTTACAATCAAGCTGGAGTATATATAGGCTCATTGGATAATTTAGTAGAGTTAAAGAGTGATAAAAGAGGTAGTGAAATCCGCTCAATAAAAGAGTATAGCATAGATATATCTAAACTTTTAGATGAAATTGAGAAGTATAAAGATTATATAGAGAGTGTTCAATATATCTTAGATGATAACTTGAAATTTGAGCAAGAGCTTCCAGATAGTTGGAAAAAAATAGAGCTTGGGGTGTAGCTATGATACTTGTTTGGCAAATAGAGAGTGATTATGCTCACTTTAGCCACCCTGCTACTATTTATAGCTCATTAAGCTACCCCGTACCTCCAAAGACAGCAGTTATGGGAATGCTTGGGGCTATTATGGGAGAAGATAGCGATTATACACCCTTAAATAGTATGAAATATAGCGTAGTTGTTACGAGTCTAAAGGGAAAAAAGAGCTTTTGTTTTAATGGAATAAAAGAGCCTCTATCCCAACTAAAACCAACTAATGAAGAGGGCTTTAAAAAGGGTAGAAAGCAGTTTTATAGAGAGCTATTACTATCTCCAAGTTATGAGATATATTGCGACATATCCAATGTAGATAGTGATTTTAAAGATAGATTATTAAGTATATTTGAGAGTGGAAAAGCAATATATCCACTCTATTTGGGGGTTAATTTTGCTCTTGCTTCTCATAAAGTTTTGGGAGTCTATCCACAAATAGACTCAACTATATATGATGAGGTAAAAATTGACTCTATTATCCCACTTGATAGTGATTTTTTGCTTCAAAATGGTGGCTCATATACTGATGTTAGAATGGCTACAACCGTAGATGAAGATAGACACTTTGGAGGATTTAGGAATTATCTTGTAGAGATGAGTGCCAAAGGTGTAGTATGCAAAAATATAGAGGCTTCAAAAATAGGAGATAGAGTAGTGGTATGGAGCTAAAATATCTCTCTCACCCAAATAGATTGCTTAGTGAGCATATATCTATTATGGGTGAGTTTTTTGATGATGAGCTTTTTAAAGAGGCAGTGAAGTATCACGATGTAGGCAAATGTACTAAAAGCTTTCAGCAATATATCAAAGGTGAAAGTAACTCTTCTAAACCTCACGCTTTTGTATCTGGAGTTATATTTTTACTCTCTCAAAAAGATGATTTTGATATAAAGAGGCTATTTTTTATATACAATGCTATTATCTCGCACCATATGCCAATATATAACAGAAATCTTATTACTGAAAAACTCTACAATTTAGATAAAACTACCATTGAGTTATATGATGAGTTAAAAGAGTATAATGATATAAAAGAGTTTTGGCAACTAAAGAAGTTTAATATAGATTCATTAGAAGATATAGCATTTATTTGGGAGGATATAGAGTTTAATATAGATGATTTTATCACTCAAAAGCTACTATTTTCCAAGCTAATTTTTGCAGATAAGTATGAAGCAATTAGCAAAGATATTTATACTCAAACAAAACTAACTCATAATATAGAAGATATAAAAATCTACAAAGATAAAAGAGGCTTTAAAGAGAGTGATTTTAGAGCCAATATGAGTAGAGAAATACTCTCTAACTATCAAATAAATAAAAATGAATTGATATATACTATTACAGCTCCCACAGGTAGCGGTAAGACTTTGGCATCTTTGGAGTTGGCATTAACTATAGCCAAAAATCAAAATAGAGATAAAATCATCTATACTATGCCATTTACTTCAATCATAGATCAGAGTGTAGAGATTTTTAGAGATATTTTCAAAGATAAAAAAATCACACCTCAACACTATTTGACTACGCTAAATAGCAAAGA
>WGFZ01000043.1 GCA_015491955.1 Nitratifractor sp.
AGTTATTCATATATCTAATAATATCTTTATCACTCAAGATGCTCTTAATCAAGCTCTATCTTTTATGAGAGAGTTAATAGTTAAATATGGCTACCTTGATATACATCTTTTTAAAAATGAGACAAATATGAGTAGAAAATATTTAATTGCCTATTTAGAGTATTTAGATAAACAAATAGATATAATAAAAAAGGCTAATAAGAGATTTTTAAAATTTAAAAGAGAGGGGGAGTAGATGTTAAAGAGGGTATTTATTTTTGGGGCTATATCTATATATGCTTTTGGAGGTAATAATTTATGTTTTGAGTATCCAGCCTCTTCTTATATCTTGACAAATACAAAATATATTCAAGAAAAGGGAAAAGATAAAGAGAAGGAGATAGTAACTAGTTTAAATAGTAAGAATTATCGCTTAATTCTTGCTATAAGTAAGCACCCTACAAGACTCCATAATCACTATATCTTCTTAATCAAAAAATTAAATAGTCATATTTTAAACTATACACCATTTTCTTGTCCAGATAAATCACTCAATCCTAAAAGATTTTACTGTTATGGAGAGAGTGATAATGGGATTATCAGCTTTGAAAGAGATAATAGAATCAACTTTAAAACAGGTGGTATAGGAGTAGGAGATTCTCCAGATGACCCTATAGGGACTTGGGAAATTAAACCAAGATATGAAGCAGACCTTCCAATTCCTAAAAGTATAAAATGCCCTTCTAATATAAGCTCTAAAAATATTACGCCAAATGCAAATAATAGACAATATATTGATAGTGAAGTTAAATATTTTTCAAAATATAAAATAAGATATATATGTTATAGCTCAAAAACTATCAAAAATGGAAAAGTTATATATCACGGTTGCCGTTATATGAAAGATAAATGTGATAGTTACTATCCCGGCTTTAAAAGCTTTGGATACTATCCAAGCGAAGAAGAGGCTATGAAAGCATTTGATAGGTGCCGTAAATCTATACCAAAAGAATAATTAAGGAGTCTATATTGAAAGAGATTACAATGCAAACAACAATTGCAGATTTATTAAATAATTATGAGGGAATGAAAGATACACTGATCTCTATCAATCCAAAATTTAAAAAGCTAAATAACCCTGTACTTCGTAGAACTTTAGCGAAGGTAGCAACTGTTAAACAAGCTGCTATTGTGGGAGGAATGGAGCCATTAGAGCTTTTAAATAGACTTAGAGAATCTGTAGGAGAAGCTCCGATAAATAGTGATGGTAGTATATTGGTTCAAGACTCTTTAAAAGAGGAGCCTAGTTGGATTAAAAAAGAGCCTAAGATAACTCTTGATGCCAATACTCTTTTAGATGAGAACAAGAACCCTTTGGCTGAGGCAAATAGGGCTTTAAAAGGGCTTAAGGAAGATGAGTCTATTGTGATAAATTCTGACTTTAGACCTGAACCTCTTATTGAAGCTTTAGAAAAAACTAGATACAGTATATATTGTAAAGAGATAGGAGATAGTCAATTTTTGACTTATATTAAAAAATAGACTATTTATCACTTTTGTATCTTAAAAGAGCCTTGATTATCGCTCTTGATACTCTATCTCTAAATCTCTTAGTGGAGATTTTTAACTCCTCTTTTCTATTTATAATTACTCCACACTCTAGTAATAGAGCTGGTATTTTAGAGTATTTTAGTACTACTAGATTATCAAAACGATATATTCCAAATTTTCTATTTAAAAGCTCTCTATTCTCACCTTTTATTTTTCTCGCGTGATATAGATTTGGATACATTTTAATCTTTTTAAGACTCTTAGCAAGAAGTGTAGCAAGTTTAAGACTCTCTTTAAAAAATGGATTTTTCTTTGAGACAAATATAGAGTAACCAGAAAATTTATCACAATATTTTAATTTTTTCCCTTTATAGCTCCATTTTGAGAAAAATTGTGGTTGAGCCGAATCGTGATGAAGAGCAATAAAAATATTAGCCCCTTTAGCTTTAGCTATGGCAACCCTTTGCTTTAGTGTAATCTCTTTCCCATTTGGATTTATAAGAAATGCTTTTAGTTTAGGCTCTTTTTTAATATACTCTAAAAGAGTATTAGCAATTTTAGTATTATAAAAATACTCAGTAACACCTCTTGCACTTAAAGCTCCATAATGTTTTGGAGTATGACCTATATCAATAGCTACGATTAGAGGCTTTGCGTATGAGTAAAACCCTACTATTAGTAGTATCAGAATAAATTTTTTCATATATAACTCCTTTTATAAATCTTTAATATAATTTAAATATAATACCCACATATTAATTATAAGGAGTTTTTTAATGAAAAAGATGGTTGCATTTTTGGTTATTGCTTTTGCATTTTCTCAAACTGTTCAAGCTCGTGATAGTTATGATAGGACTTATGACTCTATCTATATTGCAAATAAGATTTACTACTCTCTTGATAAAGAGTTAGGAAGAAACTTTAGAAAGCTTCGACACTATCTTAGTCCACGTGGAAAAAGACTTTTAAAAGAGAGTGAGAATGATTGGATATATAGAAGAGACCATAGGTGTGCATACCCTTCAACCAACTCTGTAAATATAAATTGTGCTGTTAGAGTGACACGCCAACGCCTCTACTTTCTAAAAGAGAGACTAAGAGAGTGTCAAGAGGTTGGTTGTAAATTAAATAGGCTCTAATTACATACCCAGCTATGATTTAGGAGTTCTCTCTCTTGCTCATAGATAAAGGCTTCAAACTTATCTCCACTTTTATATGTGGAGACCCCTTTTGGTGTACCAGTCATTATAATATCTCCATCTTCTAGGCTCATAAAGCTTTGAATCTCTTCTAAAATCTGTTGAGGTTTATAAATCATAAGATTATAATTTGCCTCTTGTGCTAAAACTCCATTTCTATATAGTTTAAAGTTTATATCTTCAATATCTCCATTAAAAGGAATAAAATCACTAAGTACTGCTGAGCTATCAAATGCTTTAGCTCTCTCCCAAGGAAGCCCTTTAGTTTTGAGTTGGTTTTGAATATCAGCGTGAGTTAAGTCAAGTCCAAAACCAATCCCTGCAATCTTTTTATCTATAATCAATAGACAAAGTTCACCCTCAAAGCGTGTTTGAGAATTAAAGTAACAGAGTTTATTACTAATAGCTGAGTTTGGTTTGTTGAAAAGAACCATATTTTTGGGTATCTCATTGTTAAGCTCTTTAATATGCTCAACATAGTTTCTACCTACACAGATAACTTTTGAGGGTATATATCTTTTTGAGTTCATTGTAATTTCATTCATACATTTCCCCTTTTTATATAGCAAAGTGTTACTATTGTAATAGTTTTTATGACTGAGGAGTTTAAAAATGGAACTTAATGATAGATTTTATATGGACTTAGCACTAAAAGAGGCTTGGAGGTATCAACTATTAACCTATCCCAATCCAGCTGTGGGGTGTACAGTAGTAAAAGATGGCAAGATTTTAGCAGTAGAAGCACATCAACAAGCAGGAGAATCACACGCTGAAGTTAGAGCTATGCTTATAGCTTATGAGGCTCTTAGTGGTAGAGAGGTTGCCATAGACCCATCTAATGCTAATGAGGTTCATAACTTTCTTGAGAGTATATCATCAGATATTTTTAAGGGTGTAACTTTGTATGTAACACTAGAGCCTTGCTCACATCAAGGAGTTACCCCATCTTGTGCTTGGCTTCTGTCTCGTTTTCCACTAAAAAGAGTAGTAATTGCTCTAAGAGACCCTATTAAAGGACACAATGGGGGGATAGATATTTTAACTAATCATAATATTGATGTAGAGATTGGAGTTTGTGAAAAAGAGGCTAAGGAGCTTTTAGAGCCGTTTATTATTTGGCAAAATAGGGCTTTTGTACTATTTAAATTGGCACAAACAGCCAATGGTCGTATTGGTGGTGGATATTTAAGTTCTCAAAAATCCTTAGAGTATGTTCACAGATTAAGAGAAGTTGCAAATGAGTTAGTTATTGGTGGTTCAACAGTAAGAGTAGATAGACCAAGGTTAGATTGTCGCTTTACAAATGGAGTTGCACCAGATGTTACAATCTACTCAAGAGAGTCAAAATTTGATAAGACAATACCACTTTTTAGTGTTGATAATCGTAGAGTAACAATTCGTAATAATCTTGAAACTCTACTAAGTCGTCCTTCTCTTTTGCTTGTAGAAGGTGGGGAGGGAATGCTTAATGCTCTTGCTAAAAGTATAGATTGGCTATTACTATTTCAGACACCTAAGCTAAGCTCTAATGCCTTATCCTATAATATCAATCAAAAATTAGAGTATCTGCATCAAGATAAGATTGATGTGGATATTATTATATGGAGTCGTTTTGAATAATATAGATAAACAAGAAAAGATTGTTACGATGTTTGATGAGATTGCTCAAACTTATGATTTAGCAAATAGAGTTTTGAGCTTTGGTATAGATATCCAATGGCGTAAAAAAGGGTGTGATAAAGCCTATGAGATATTAGCTAAAGATAAGGTGGAGCAGATTGCTGATGTAGCAACAGGTACAGGAGACCTTCTACTTCACTGGAGAGATAGAGCCAATAAAAAGAGTGTAGAGGTACAAAAGTATATTGGAATTGACCCATCTGTTGGAATGTTAGATGTTGCTAGAAAAAAGGTTGATTTTGCCTCTTTTGTAGAGGGTAAGGCTCAAGAGCTTCCATTAGAAGATGAGAGTACAGATATTATCTCTATTAGCTATGGTATTAGAAATGTAGTAGATAGAGGTGAAGCTCTTAGAGAGTTCTACCGTGCCTTAAAAAAGGGTGGAATTGTTGTAATTTTGGAGTTTACAAAGCAAGAGAAGAGTGGAGTTATGTCTCCCTTGGTAGATTTTTATATGAAAAAGGTTCTTCCTACTGTTGGAGGATTAGTTAGTAAAAACTATGAAGCTTATAGGTATCTTCCAAACTCAATAGAGGCATTTTTAACTAGTGATATGTTGATAGATGAGCTTAGAAGTAGTGGTTTTGAGATTAAATATGTTAAACCATTTTCTATGGGTATTAGTACACTTTTTGTAGCTCAAAAAATTTAAATATGGAAGCTATTTCAGTATCTAATTTAAATGAACAGATTCGCTCCTTTATGGAAGCAACTTTTATACATACTTTAGTAGAGGGTGAGGTAGCATCTGTTACTTACCATAGAAGTGGACACCTATACTTCTCTATAAAAGATGATAAGAGTACGCTTCGCTGTGTTATGTGGCGTTCTAATGTAGCGAAGATGAAGTTTCGTTTAGAGCAGGGGGAG
>WGFZ01000044.1 GCA_015491955.1 Nitratifractor sp.
CATAAACAGTGGCTGTACGAATATTAAGAAATTTTCCAAAACGAAAAATCTCATCACTTACTTGAGTTGCTAACTCTCTAGTTGGAACAACTACAAGAGCTTCAACACTACCATCGCATTTAAAATTATTGAGGGTTGGAAGAGCAAAAGCTGCAGTTTTTCCTGTACCTGTATGGGCTTGGGCTACAAGGTCAGTTCCATTCATTACAAGAGGGATAGCCTCTTTTTGTACTGGACTAGGTTCACGAAATCCTGCCTCTTTAATAGCTTTAGCAAGTTCTGGTCTTAGATTAAAATCTTCAAATGTCATTTTTTCACTTTCATATTCGGCTTAGATTAGATCAACTTATCAATAGAGCTGATTTACTACCGTTGAAATGAGAGTGAATCTAAAATGATACAGTCTGTAACGCGGAGAAACTCAGAATCCTACATACGAGTAGATCTTTTTAAAGCCTATTAAGGTTTAAGATTGTGTATTGTAGCTAGAATATTGATAATAAACAAGCCAATAGCTTAAAAGTAATACTTCTAAAGCTTCTTAGTGGTTTAAAATTTGTTTCAAAAATAGCTGTAATCGTTCACTCTCAGGGTGCAAGAAGAAGCTCTCTGGATCATTCTCTTCCACAATTTGACCAGCGTCCATAAATATTACTCTATCGGCAACCTTTCTAGCGAATCCCATCTCATGAGTTACGGTAACCATTGTCTTACCTTCATCAGCTAACTTCATCATAACATCAAGAACTTCACCTATCATCTCAGGGTCTAATGCTGAGGTTGGTTCATCAAAGAGCATAATATCTGGGCTTTTACATAAAGCTCTAGCAATGGCTACACGTTGTTGCTGTCCACCTGAGAGTTGATTGGGATATTTATTGGCTTGATTGGCTATATTTACCTTCTCAAGGTAGTGCATAGCGGTCTCAATAGCCTCTTTTTTGGGAACTTTATAGACCCAAATAGGAGCAAGAGTTAGATTCTCAAGTATTGATAGATGAGGGAATAGATTGAAATGTTGAAATACCATAGCCACATTTGAGCGTATAGCACGTAGATTTTTTACATCACTATTTACCTCAATACCTTTAACTCTAATACTACCTTCTTGATACTCCTCTAAGCGATTTATACATCGAATCATTGTAGATTTTCCAGAGCCAGATGGTCCTGCAACTACAACAATCTCACCCTGTTTCACATCAAGATTAATATCTTTTAATACGTGAAAATCACCATACCACTTATTTACATCTTCAAATTGGATAATTGATTCACCTAATCTTTTATTCTTCATATTACTACCCATCATTTCCCTTTATCGGTATTGAGTTTTTTCTCTAACTGTTTGGAGTACATTGACATACTAAAGGTAAAAATCCAAAATATAAAGGCGACAAATACATAACCCTCAGTATCCATTCCAAGCCAATCACGGTCATTTGAAGTTACATTTACCATAGCTAGTAGGTCAAATAGACCAATAATCATAACAAGTGAAGTATCTTTAAATAGACTAATAAAAGTTCCTACAAGATTTGGAATAGTTACTTTTATTGCTTGAGGAAGGATTACAAGCCCCATCTTTTGCCAATAACTAAGTCCGAGTGCATCAGATGCCTCATATTGTCCTTTAGGAATAGCTTGAAATCCTGAGCGAATATTTTCAGCCACATAGGCGGCTTCAAATAGTGTAATTCCAATTAAAGCACGAGCCAATTTATCAAAATTTACACCCTCTGGAAAAAATAGAGGTAAGACAACTGAAGCCATAAATAAAACGGTAATAAGTGGAATTCCACGCACAATCTCTATATAAAAGATACTCAAACTTTTAATTATTGGAAGTTTAGATTGTCGTCCAAGTGCTAGTAATATACCAATAGGAAAAGATAGAACAATTCCTACTGAAGCAATTACTAGCGTTAAGAGTAAGCCTCCCCATTTGCTTGTCTCTACTAATGAAAGACCAAAATGACCACCATGGAGCATTATAAAGGCAAAAAATGGGAAAATAGTAATTAAAAGAAGTTTTAGTTTATGAAGATTTGGTACAAACTTGGCAAATGCTCCAATAGCAAGAATAGTAGCTATTATAGTTTTTGGTCTCCAAAGTTCACTACTAGGGTAGAAACCAAATATAAACATATCAAGTTTCTCTTTTACAAATATCCAACAAGCTCCATTACCCGTACAATCACTCTTGCTATGTCCTACAAAATTGGCATCTATAAAAGCCCACTTAATAAATGGTGGAACTGTCCAGTATAAAATAGCTAAACCAAGTAGTGTAAATATAATATTAAATGGTGAGGATAGTAGATTATGGCGAATCCAAGCAATGATACCACGCTCTATTAGAGGTGGCTCTTTAGCTTCTTTTATGGGATATACAGCCATCTTAACGCTCCTTGATTTTCATTTTACTATTAAACCAGTTTAATACTAGAGAGATAATAAGACTAATTAGTAGATATGTTAGCATTGTGATTAGTAGTATCTCTAATGCTTGTCCAGTTTGATTTAGGCTAGTTCCTGCAAAGATTGTAACAAGTTCAGGGTAACCAATAGCAGCTGCTAGAGATGAGTTTTTGATAAGATTTAAGTATTGATTGATAATACTAGGAATAGCAATACGCACAGCTTGAGGTAAAATAACTAAACGAAGCTCTTTAATGGGTGATAGTCCTAAACTTGTGGCTGCCTCTTTTTGTCCTTTTGGAACTGCCTCAATACCACTACGAATAGCTTCAGCTATAAATGTTGCTGTATAGATACTAAGAGCAAAAAGTAGTGCCAAAAACTCTGGAGTAAAAGTTTTACCACCTTTGAAGTTAAAGCCGTGAAGTTCTGGATATATAGCTGTTACTGGACGACCTGCGATAAAGTATCCAAGTAGAGGTAGGGCTATTAGTAGAGATATACTACTAAAGAAGATAGGGAACTGCTCTCCAGTTAAATCTTGTCTTCTTTTTGCCCAATATCTAAGAGCTATAACTGATATTATGGCAATAATTAAACCCAATCCAATTAGCCAAGAACCATCATTAAAGATAAATTCTGGCATAAAAAAGCCTCTATTACTAATAAATATTGTATTAAATATATTTATACTATGCCTTGTTGTTGGAAGGGTGGCTAAAACTATGTTATACCAAAAAAGAATCTGTAACAAGACAGGTATATTTCTAAATATCTCTATATATGTAGTTGCAATTTTTCTTATAAGCCAGTTGGGACTAAGACGCCAAACTCCAATAATTAGACCAATAATTGAGCTAAATATAATTCCCCAAAAAGA
>WGFZ01000045.1 GCA_015491955.1 Nitratifractor sp.
ATATTGGTTTAGCACAGATTGCAGAAGTTCCTTTGGTTATTGTTAATGTTATGCGTGGAGGTCCATCTACTGGTCTTCCTACTCGTGTACAACAAGGTGATGTACTTCAAGCAAAAACTCCTACACACGGTGATGTTCGTACTATTGTACTTTGTCCTGGAACTCTTGCAGAGTGCTATACAGAGACTGTTAGAGCTTTCAATTTAGCTGATAGATTTATGCAACCTGTTTTTGTGTTACTTGATGAAACACTTGGACATATGCACGCTAAAGCAGAGTTACCATCATTAGAAGAGGTTCAATCTGCTATTAAACTTCGTAAAGAGTTTGATGGTGAGCCAGATGAGTATCGTCCTTATGATGTTCCTCAAGATGAACCAGCAGTATTAAATCCTATGTTCAAAGGTTATCGTTACCACTATACAGGTCTTCATCACGGACCTACTGGATTCCCTACTGAAGATGAAAAAATTTGTGAAGACCTTATTGAACGTCTATTCAATAAAGTTGATGCTCATACTGATGAGATTGAGAGTTATGAAGAGTATCTATTAGATGATGCTGAGTATCTTGTTGTAGCTTATGGTTCAACCGCACTTTCAGCTCGTGAAGCAGTTAATCGACTTAGAGAAGAGGGTGTTAAAATTGGAATGTTTAGACCAATTACACTCTTCCCATCTCCTAATGCTAAGATGAAAGAGCTTCAAGAGCGTTTTGGTAATAAAGTCTATATGGCTGAGTTAAATATGGGTCAGTATGTTGAGACTTTTGAGAGAGCTACGGGTATGCACCGTGATGAGTTTGTAACACATTTTAAAGCGAATGGTCGTCCTATCTCTCCTGCAGATATGGTGGCAAAAATCAAAGAAGAATTGCTCTAAGGAGGCACTATGGCATTTAATTACGATGAGTATTTGCGAACAGATAAGATGCCCACACTTTGGTGCTGGGGTTGTGGTGATGGTGTTATTTTAAAAGCCTTTATTAGGGCTATTGATAAACTAGGTATTAAAAAAGATGATATGTGTGTAGTATCTGGAATTGGTTGTTCTGGACGTTTTAGTTCATATATTGATTGTAATACTGTCCATACAACACACGGAAGAACTATCGCTTATGCAACAGGTATCAAGATGGCAAATCCTGATAAACACGTCTTTTGTATTGCTGGAGATGGTGATGGATTGGCAATTGGTGGAAACCATACAATTCACGGTTGTCGTAGAAATATAGATATTAATATGATTCTTATCGATAACTTTATCTATGGTCTTACAAACTCTCAAACATCTCCTACTACTCCTCAAGGAATGTGGACTGTTACAATGAAGCGTGGAAATATTGACCCAACATTTGACGCTTGTAAACTTGCTGAGGGTGCTGGTGCATCTTTTGTCGCTCGTGAAAAGGTAACTGAGCCTCGTAAGCTTGAGAAGATTTTCGTTGAGGCATTTAAGCATAAGGGATTCTCATTTATTGATGTATTCTCCAACTGTCATATCAACTTAGGACGAAAAAACAAGATGGGAAGTGCAATGGCAAACCTTGATTGGATTGATGAAATCACTGTCTCTAAGAAAAAATATGATGCGATGAGTGAAGATGAGCGTAAAGGACTATTCCCCACAGGTGTCTTGAAAAAAGATGAAGAGGCACTTGAATATAGTGCAATGTATGAGAAGGTTAAAGAGGCTCATCAAAATAACACCAAAGTTGAACTCTAAGGAGGAGCTATGTCAAAAATTATTATGCGTTTTACCGGAGTTGGTGGACAAGGAGTTCTCCTAGCTGGAGAGATTTTTGCTGCTGCAAAAATTAAAGAGGGTGGATATGGCGTAAAGACAGCAACATACACTTCTCAAGTAAGGGGTGGTCCAACAGTTGTTGATATTCAGCTATCTGATGAGCCAGTTCTATACCCTTACGCTAATGATGGTGAAGTTGATTTGATGCTCTCAGTTGCTCAAATTAGCTATGACCAATTTAAAAAAGGTGTAAAAGAGGGTGGTGTTATTATTATTGACCCAAATCTTATTACTCCAAGTCAAGAGGATATACAACGTTGGAAAATCTATGAGATTCCTGTAATTACTATTGCTAAAGAGGAAGTTGGAAATGTAATTACTCAATCTGTCGTTGCATTAGGAGCTGCCAATACATTTACAAAAGCGTTAGATGATGATTTACTTGTAGATACAATGCTTAGTAAAGTTCCTCCAAAAGTTCACGAAGCAAATAAAAAAGCTTATGAACTTGGTAAAAAATATGCACTTGAAGCCGAAGAAAAAGGTGCAATGGCATAAATTTGTAGGTCGCTTTGGCGGTCTGCACTTATCTTTTAATTTTTAATACTACTTATCACTCTTACATACTTTAAACGCTATAATCCACTAAAAAATAGTGGAGTAATTTAATGAAAATTCTTTTAATTGGTGCTGGAAATATGGGTGGAGCTATGCTTGAGGGCTTACAAGATTATGATATATCTGTCGTTGAAGCAAATAGTAAAAGATGTCAAGAGTTAGCTAATCGTTATCCCAATTTAAAACTTTTGAATAAGATTCCTGCACTTGATGGATATATTGTACTTCTTGCAATAAAACCACAATCTCTTAGCAAACTTCAAACAGTGGGTGAAGCTAACGCACTAATATCTATTTTAGCAGGAACACCATTATCACGCTTAAAAGAGAGTATAAAATCTAAAGCCTATATTAGAGCTATGCCTAATATCGCAGCTCTTAAAAGAAAATCGGTAACTTCTGTTACAGGTGATGAGAGTTTTAAAGATGAGGCTCTTGAAATTCTATCTTCTATTGGCAAGGCTATTTGGCTTTCAAGTGAAAAAGAGCTAGATATTGCTACAGGTATTGGAGGTTCAGCTCCTGCTTGGATAGCACTTGTAGCAGAGGCTCTATCTGATGGGGCTGTTAATTTAGGACTCCCTAGAGCAGTAAGTTATGAGTATGTTGGTGCTTTGCTTGAAGGGGTTGGAGCTCTACTTGAAGATGAACACCCTGCAATATTAAAAGATAAAGTGATGTCCCCAGCTGGAACTACTGCGGCTGGATATGTTGCACTAGAAGAGGGTGGAGTTCGACAGAGTTTTATCAAGGCTATGGAGGCGTGTTATGAGCGAAGTTGTGAACTTGGAAAATGATATAATTTTAAGCAAATTAAGCTAAGGTAAAAATTTATGATTGATTTAAAATATCTACAAAATAGTTTTGAAGAGGCGAGTAAACGATTAGAGAAAAAGGGTGTAAAACAAGAGAGTCTTGAAGCACTTAAAGAGCGTTTTGAGAGATTGAAAGAGGCAAATAGACTATATGAAGAGACAAGAGCCAAGCAAAATCAACTCTCTAAACTTTTTGGTCAATATAAAAGAGATGGAAAAGATATATCTGAGCTTCAAGCTCAAGTTAATGAATTGAAAGCAGAGGTAGCAAAGTATCAAGATGAGGCTAGAGAAGCAGAAGATAACTTACACGCTTTAGCTATGGGTATTCCAAATTTTCCAGATGAGAGTGTTCCCTTTGGAGAGAGTGAAGATGATAATGTTGAGATTCGTAAAGTTTTAGAGCCTCGTGAGTTTGATTTTAGACCAAAAGAGCATTGGGAGTTGGGTGAAGCTAATGGCTGGATAGATTTTGAGCGTGGTGTAAAACTTGCTAAGAGCCGTTTTTCTCTATTAAAGGGTCAGGGTGCAAGACTCCAAACAGCTCTAATTAACTACTTTCTTGATAAGAATATTCAAGCAGGATTTGAAGAGTATGCCGTGCCATTTATGGTAAATTCAAAGATGCTTGAGGGTACAGGTCAGCTTCCAAAGTTTGAAGATGACCTTTTTAAAGTGAGTGATGAAGACCTTTGGCTAATTCCAACAGCTGAAGTTCCATTAACAAATATATATCACGATGAGATTTTAGGTACTGACGAGCTTCCTATTTTGATGACAGCTTACTCTCCTTGTTTTAGACGTGAAGCAGGAAGTGCAGGACGTGATACAAGAGGTATCATACGCCAACATCAATTTGCTAAGGTTGAGATGGTCTCAATTGCTCACCCAGATAAGAGTGATGAAATTTTTGAGAAGATGGTAGAACAAGCATCAAATCTACTTAGTGAGTTAGGGCTTCCTCATAGACTTGTAGAACTATGTAGTGGAGATTTAGGATTTTCAGCAGCTAGAACTATAGATTTAGAAGTTTGGCTACCAGGTCAAGGAAAATATAGAGAGATTAGCTCAGTATCTAATACTCGCGATTTTCAAGCTCGTAGGGCAAAAATCCGTTTTAAAGATGGTAAAAAAAATCGTCTAGTTCATACACTAAATGGCTCTGCCTTAGCAGTTGGTCGTACAATTGTAGCTATTATGGAAAATTATCAAAATGAAGATGGAACTATTGAAATTCCGAAAGTGTTGAAAAAGTATCTATAAGATGATTACAAACTATATCTTTATTGATTATGAGAATGTTCAACCTAAATCTATAGAGTTACCAGATGGATATGATTTTAAAGTTATCATATTTACTGGAGCTAAGCAAAATAAAATCCCCATTAAACTTACTAGCTCTTTACAAAAATTAGGTGATATAGTTGAATATATACAAATAGGTAGAAGTTCTAAAAATGCTTTAGATTTTCATATTACATTTTATATAGGTAGATTTTATGAAAAAGACCCTAAAGGGTATTTTCATATTATCTCTAAAGATAAAGGTTATGATAGTTTAATAGAGCATTTAAGAGAAAAGAGTGTTTTGATTAAACGCTCTGATAAGATTGAAGATATTCCTATTTTAAATCACTCAAATAATCAGCATATCTCTTTTGAGGATAGAGTGGATATAGTAATCGAATATCTAAAAAAGAGAGCTAATGCTAAACCATTAAAATATAAAACACTCTTTAATACTATAAATGCTTCTATTTTTCATAGAAAATTAAATGAAGAAGAGATAAATAGGATTATTGAAAATCTTAAAAATAGATACTTTATAGTAACGGATTTAAATGATAAACTAAGATACTCTTGTGATATTGATGATAGAGTAGAGTTAGTTATTAATGCTCTTAGCAAAAGAGGAAAAAGTAAACCTAAAAAATATGAAACTCTCTTTAAGACTATTGATAAATCTATATATAATTTATCACTATCAGATGATGAGGTACATCAAATAATAGATAGGTTGAGTCAGAAAAATTTTATTAAAATAGATAACGGTGTAATAAGCTATCTCATTAATGAGAATATAGATTTAGCTGTTGATTTTTTAAAAAGAAGAGTTAATGCAAGACCTTCAACATATCAAGCACTCCTTAATACCTTAAACTCTTCTGTTTTTCATAGAGACTTAGATGAAATAGAGATAGAAAATATTATCGATATGATGTTTGATTATAGATATATAGCTACTGATAATAGCGGTAGAATAGTATATCATTTAGATTAATAGAGGGAAGATATAATGCAAAAATTACCCATAGGCATTCAGACATTTGAAAATATAAGAGAAGAAGATTATCTATATATAGACAAAACAAAAGAGGCTTTGGATTTAATAAACGGCTATAAATATATATTCCTCTCTCGCCCCCGCAGGTTTGGTAAAAGCCTATTTCTTGATACGCTTCAAAATATCTTTGAGGGAAATCAAGAGTTATTTGAAGATTTGTATATCTATGATAAATGGGATTGGGATATAACTTATCCAGTAATTAAAATTAGTTGGGGTGGAGATTTTAAAACATTAGAATCTACTCAAAGAGTAGCTATGATGTTGATGCAAGAGAATCAAAAAAGACTTGG
This sequence comes from Nitratifractor sp., assembly GCA_015491955.1. Classification (GTDB taxonomy): domain Bacteria; phylum Campylobacterota; class Campylobacteria; order Campylobacterales; family Sulfurovaceae; genus Nitratifractor. The sequence continues at coordinate 5,816 of WGFZ01000045.1, forward strand.
TATTGAGTGTAATAGCAATATAGTATCAGGGTGTTTTAGAGAGCTAATTCAAAAATGCTATGAGAAATATAACCAAAAAGTAGTAGTTTTAATAGATGAGTACGATAAGCCAATATTGGATAACCTTGATAATATAGATAGAGCTAAAGAGAACAGAGATTTTTTAAGAGGCTTTTATATTCAACTAAAAGAGAATGACAAATATCTAAAGTTTGCATTTCTTACAGGAATTTCAAAATTTAGTAAAGCTAGTATCTTTAGTGGATTAAATAATCTTGTGGATATTTCACTTATGCCAAAGTTTGGAAATATTTGCGGATATACTCACGAAAATATCAAAAATGAGTTTTATGAATATAGTAAAGATTTTAATTTAGAAAAGGTAAAGCAGTGGTATAATGGATACTATTTTCTCAAAGATAGAATATATAATCCATTTGATATTTTAAGACTCTTTGACAGTAAAGAGTTTGCTAATTATTGGTGGGAGAGTGGACAGGCTTACTCACTTATTGAGATGTTAAAAAGAGGCTCTTACTATATCCCAAATCTTGAGAATTTAACAGCTACTAAAGATTTGTTAAATAGCTTTGAGATAGAGGATTTAAAACTCGAAGTTTTACTATATCAAGCTGGATATTTAACTATAAAAGAGCAGTTTATTGATTTTGATGAGACAATGAGTTATAAATTGACAGTACCAAATAAAGAGGTGCAAATATCACTAAATAAACTAATTATTGATTATCTAACAAAAAGGGTAAATGACTCATTTCGTAGAAATATATTTAATACTCTAAAAGAAGCCAACTTAGAAGAGTTTAAAAATAATTTAATATCTTTGTTTGCTTCAATCCCATATAACAATTATGTTAAAAATGAAATAGGAGAGTTTGAAGGGTATTATGCAAGTGTAGTGTATGCTTATTTAGCTTCTCTTGGAGTGAGAATAATAGCTGAGGATACTACAAATAGAGGTAGGGTTGATATGACTTTGGTTATATTTGATAAGATTTATATAATTGAGTTTAAAGTCGGAAGTGATAATGCCTTAGCTCAAATCAAAGAAAAAAATTATCATCAAAAGTATCTAAATGAAAACAAAGAGATATATTTAGTTGGAATTGAGTTTGATAAAGAAGCTAAAAATATAAGTGGCTTTGAGTGGGAGAGGGTATCTCCCATAGCTTAATATCTATAGACTTCAAAGCCTTTGAATCTATCTAGTGTAAATGGCTTGGAGTTTTCATCAAATATAGTAAGCATCTTCCAAGCCATTGGGGTTCCTTTGGCTACATTATCTTTGAAATCTATACTATACCATTCACCACTTTGTGAAGCAAATCTTTTGTATTCGCTTTTGTTATCTATATCCCAATATCGTATAGTGCTATCACTTGAAGCAGAGGCTAAGATATTGCCATCTGGGCTAAATGCTACGGAGGTTACTACACTACTATGCCCTTCAAAGGTAGCTAAGCAGTTGCCATCTATACTCCAAATTTTGATTGTATTATCCCATGAAGCAGAGGCTAATATCTTACCATCTGGGCTAAATGCTACGGAAGCTACTTCTCTACTATGCCCCTTTAGAGTAGCTAAGCAGTTGCCATCTATGCTCCATAGCTTGACTGTCTTATCATATGAAGCAGAGGCTAAAATATTGCCATCTGGGCTAAATGCTACAGAAGTTACCTCATCACTATGTCCTTCAAAAGTAGCTAAGCAGTTGCCGTCTATGAAGCTCCATAGCTTGATTGTATTATCCCATGAAGCAGAGGCTAATATTTTGCCATCTGGGCTAAATGCTATAGAGTTTACCCTCTCACTATGCCCTTTCAAAGTAGCTAAGCAGTTGCCATCTATACTCCAAATTTTAACTGTATTATCACATGAAGCAGAGGCTAATATATTGCCATCAGGGCTAAATGCTACGGAATTTACTACCCCACTATGCTCCTCAAAAGTAGCTAAGCAGTTGCCATCTATGCTCCAAATTTTTACTGTAGCATCACCTGAAGCAGAGGCTAAAATATTGCCATCTGGGCTAAATGCTACATAGTTTACCCAAGCACTATGCCCTTCAAAGGTAGCTAAGCAGTTGCCATCTATGCTCCAAATCTTGACTGTCCTATCACTTGAAGCAGAGGCTAATATCTTACCATCTGGGCTAAATGCTATAGAGTTTACCCTCTCACTATGCCCTTCAAAAGTAACTAAGCAGTTGCCATCTATGCTCCAAATCTTGACTGTTTCATCAGATGAAGCAGAGGCTAAAATATTGCCATCTGGGCTAAATGCTACGGAGTTTACCCAAGCACTATGCCCTTCAAAGGTAGCTAAGCAGTTGCCATCTATGCTCCATAGCTTGACTGTGCTATCATCTGAAGCAGAGGCTAAGATATTGCTATCTGGGCTAAATGCTACGGAGTTTACCCAAGTACTATGCCCTTCAAAGGTAGCTAAGCAGTTGCCATCTATGCTCCAAATCTTGACTGTGCTATCATCTGAAGCAGAGGCTAAAATATTGCCATCTGGACTAAATGCTACGGATTTTACTACATCACTATGTCCTTCAAAAGTAGCTAA
>WGFZ01000046.1 GCA_015491955.1 Nitratifractor sp.
ATCCAGCAACACAAAAGAAGATGCTAGGTACAGCACCTCATGATTTAAACTATCCAGGCTCTCGTAACCACTTTTTAACTAAAATTACCTATAAGATTCCTGTCTATACAGGAGGTAAATTAACTGCCTATAAAAATATTACACATAAACTCTATGAGATGAGTAAACTTGATGTAAGAAAATTAAGAGATGAGAAGATTTATCAAGTGAAAAAGACATTTTATAATATCTCTCTTTTGGAAAATTATGTCTCTAATCTAAGTAAAATTCGTTCAAATATGTTGAAACTAAAAAATACAATCTTGGCAATGAAAAAAGAGGGTTATACTAAAGAGACTGATGTACTAGAGATTGAAGCACGTGTTGCAAAGATTAATAGTGCATTAAATCAAGCAAGATTAAATAGAACACTACTTCATCAATTCCTCTCTTTCCTACTCAATACAAAAGTTGATTCAATTAAAGCTCCCCATCGCTCTCCTCATACTCCAAGAGTAACTTCTCACGATATTGATAGGCTAAGTTTAGATATTCGTAAAGCTAGAATGGGACTTGAAGTGGCTAAACACGCTATTAATGTTGAAAAGGCTAACTTCCTTCCAACAGTAGGAGCTTTTGCTGAGTACGGAAGTGCTGATAATAATTTATGGGATCACTTTGCTAAAAAAGATTTTTATACAGTTGGAATGCAGTTTCAAATGAATGTATTTAATGGAGGAAGTGATAAAGCAAACCTCGAAAAAGCAAGGCTTAGACGTCTAAAAGTAGCTCAACAAGTAATTTTAGCTCGTAAGGGGATTGCACTTAAGGTTAAGCAGATTCAAACAGAGATTAGCTCACTATCATCTGATATGAGAAGTTCATATAAACAGTTAAAATTGGCAAAACGTATATATAAGACTTATGAGGCTAAATATAAAGAGGGACTCGCTTCAATGACAGATATTTTAATTAAGCAGTCTCAGGAGTTACAAGTATTAATGCAATATCTCCAAGTCTCAAATAGACATGCTGAAAAAATCTTTGAACTTGAAAAAATTCTCGATCTAGGAGGTCGCTCATGAAAAAAATCATCTTAATAGCTCTCTTTGCTACTTTTAGTTTTGCAAATATTTTAGAGCTTAGTGGAACAGTAATTTCAGATAATCAGAAGATGATTACAAGTAACTTTATGGGTTATATAAAGAAGATGAATGTTAGTGAGGGGAGTATTGTAAAAAAAGGGCAAGTTCTATATGAGATTGATTCTAAGGATATTGATTTTGCAGTTAAGCAGATAGATTTAGCTATCTCTCAAGCAAGATTAGCTTTGCAGATGAATCAAAATCAGTTGAATAATATACTTTTAAATCTTGAGCGTAATAAACGCTTATATGAAAAAGATATGATATCAAAGGCAAATCTTGAGCAGTTAGAGTTAGCTGCAAAAAATATGAGGGATATGGTGGAGATTTCTCAAAAACAAGTAGCTCAAGCTGAAGCACAAAAGGCTTCTATCTTGCATCGTTATCACTATCTTATTATCAAAGCTCCCAATGATGCAGTTGTAATTCAAAAGAGACTCAATGAAGGTGATATGCAACTTCCTGGAGTTCCTGCATTAATTTTAACTGATTTAAACCATTTAAAGGTATTAGTAGAAATTAGTGAGACAAATTTAGCCTCTATTCGTATGAATAAGAGGGTTAAAGTGGAGATACCATCTATCTCTTTAAAAACAGAGGGTAATGTAAGTGCTATTATCCCATCTTCTAATCCAATGACACATAAATTTAAAGTAAAAATTAGTTTTGATAAAAAAGATAAATTTGTCTTCCCCGGTATGTATGCAAAAGTCTATATATCAGATGAGGATAAGAAGTAATGATCTCTTATAAACCAAAGGATATTGCTGGAAAACTAGCCTTAGGATTTTTAAAAAATCCTCTAACGTTAGTACTTGGTATCTCTTTGCTTTTGCTCGGATTTATCTCTTTGCAAGTAATGCCAAGAGAAGAGGATCCTCAAATTGCTATTTCAGGTGGAGCTGTAATTGTTCCAATGCCAGGAGCTACACCAAAAGAGATAGAAAATGTTATTGTAAATCCACTAGAGCGTCGGATTAGAGAGATTAAAGGAATCGACCATATCTACGGAATAGCGATGCACAATGTTGGTATTGTAAATGTTGTATATAAAATTGGAGAGCGTAGAGAAGATGCGAACTTAAAGCTATATGATAAGGTTATGCAAAATATGGATCAACTTCCAAAGGGTGTAATGCAACCGTTAGTTAAACCTTTTGATATTGATATTGATATTCCAATTCTTACATTCTCTTTTTATCCCATAAAGGGTCAAAAGGCAAATTATGAGAAGCTATTTTCTCTAATGCGTGAACTTCAACAGCAAGTAAATGCAGTTAAAAATGTTGCTAAGACTACTCTTGTTGGAGCTCATAAACCACAGTTTAATGTAAAAGTTAATCTCAATAAACTTAGTGCATACAATCTATCATTAGGACAGATTATGAAGGCAATTAAGTCTATTGCCATAGATGTACCTGATGTTAAGGGTAGAACAAAAAATCACAAACTTCTTATATTTGGTGTTAAGAATGCTATTAATAGTGTTGATGATGTAAAAAATATAATTATAGCTCAATATATGGGTTCTCCAATCTATCTTAGAGATGTAGCAAGTGTAGAGCGTGGTATAGATTTTCAAAATTTTAAAACAGCCTATATGACTTTTAAAGATGGTAAAAATCTTGAAGAGTTTCACAAAGCAAAACTATCTCCAATGAAAGAGCAAATTACCCTGACAGTATCAAAATTAGCAGGAACAAATGCGGTATTTGTAGCTAATGATGTTTTAAAATTGATGCAAGAGTATAAAGATGAGTTTCGTAAAAATGGCTTTGGATATATTGTAACTAGAAATTATGGTAAAAGAGCGAATGATGCAGTTAATGAGTTGGTTCATCATCTACTTATTACAATTGTAATTATTGCAGTAATGCTAATTTTTGCGTTAGGATTTAAGGAGGCTGTAATTGTTACCTTGACAGTCCCCGCTATTTTGGCTGTAACGCTCTTTATTGCTTGGTTATCAGGTCAGACAATTAATAGAATTACTCTATTTGCCTTCTTGCTCTCTTTGGGGCTTTTGGTTGATGCTGCAATTATTGTTATTGAAAATATTCACAGACATCTTCACTCTCATGATATTAAGCACGAGAGTATGGAGGAGCTTTTAGTAGAGGCAACTGATGAGATTGGAGCTCCTACTAATATAGCTACTTTAGCGATTATTATGACTATGGTTCCAATGCTATTTGTAGGGGGAATGATGGGCTCATTTATGAAACCAATTCCACTCAATGTACCTGTTGCTTTGATTGCTTCACTTGTAATTGCATATATTTTTACACCATATTTAAGTCTTAAACTACTCAAAAGTAAATACCACGGCGGAGGGGATAAGTGAAAAGATTTGAAGACTTCGTCTATTCTATTTTAGAGAAAAGAGGTAAAAAGAGTCTTGTTATTTTATTGACTCTTCTAGCATTAGCTGGGTCAGTTATGATGCTTCCAACAAAAATTGTTAAAGCAAAAATGCTTCCAGGTAAAAGTGATAACACATACTCTATATATATTAAGACTCCTACGGGTAGTTCAATTGAGCAGACAAAGGCAGTCTCTCAATGTGTTATTGAGCATCTCCAAAATGAGAAAGAAATTAGAGATATTGAGATGTATGAGGGAATGGGGATTCCTCTTGATTATGCTGGACTAGTTAAGGGTTCTGGTATGAAAAATAGTGAGAATCTTGCTGAAATTGCTGTAAATCTTACTGATAAACATGAAAGAGAAGAGACATCTTTTATGATGGTTCATAGACTTCGTCCTATAGTCGAAAAAGATTGTGAGAATGTAGTAGATGGCTCTATAATTCAATTTGTTGAGCAACCCGCAGGTCCTCCAACATTAGCAGCCATTGTGGTTGAAGTAACTGGAGATAATATTAAAAAGATTCGTAAACTCTCAAAAGAGGTAGCTAATATCTTGAAAAAGACTCCTTCTCTTGTAGATGTTGATATTATGGCAGATGATATATATAAAAAGTATGAGTTGATTCCCAATAAAGATAAGATTTCAAGAAGTGGTCTTAGTGTAGATCAAGTTAATAAGATTATATATTTAGCCTTTGAAGGAATGAAAATAGCACATAAAAATTCTGCAAATGAACCAGATCAAATTCAAATTTTTGAAGTACTTGACCCAAAAACAAAGCTATTTAAAACAAAAAGTCTTGATGCTTTAAGAATTAAATTGAATGAATTGAATCTTATGAATAAACGTGGAATGATGGTACCTCTAAGTGAAGTAGTAGAGATTAAAGAGGTAAATTCTAAACCTAATATTATGCAAAAAGACCTTCATAGAATAATTAATGTAACAGCAGAAGCAGATGAAGAGTCTCAAGTATATCCTCTATTAAAGGCGAGGGATATGATGATTAAATATTTCAAAAAAGAGGGATATAAAGTAGAAAAAGAGAGAGGACTTTCTACTTATATGTTTGACCTTCATTTAACTGATCCAAAAACAGGTGAGAGATTCTTACTTAGATGGGATGGAGAGATGAAAGTAACTCTTGATACTTTCCGTGACCTTGGAGGTGCTTTTATTGGTGCATTGGTACTTATCTTCTTATTGCTAGTTATCTACTACAAAAATTATAGCCTTCCTGCTATTACTTTAGCTGGAAGTTTTCTATCTATTATTGGTGTTATAGTTGGGCATTGGGTAGCTGATTTAGTTACAAGAGATACATTCTTCCTTACTGCTACATCACTTATTGGTTTTATTGCTTTGATGGGAATTAGCTCACGTAACTCACTTCTATTGATAGATTTCGCTAAATCTTTGATGGAGAGTAAAGGTATCACTAAACGTAGAGCTATTGCAATAGCATCTGCAACAAGAGCAAAACCCATTATGCTAACAGCTGTAGCTATTATTTTAGGTTCAGCTCTACTTGCAAGTGATCCTGTTTTTGGAGGCTTAGGTGTTGCTCTAATATCTGGAACAGTGGCTGCAGTCTTTGTATCTTTGATTTTTGTTCCTGTTCTTTTAGATAATGCAAAAGCTATGCAACTTGATGATGAGAATCCTATACATCACGACCCAAATGATATATCTATTACTCGCTAAGTGTAGCGAGTAGTATCTCTTTATCTACCAAATCTTTTATCCTCTCTTTGCTATAATCTATCTATATATACTATTTAGGAGTAATTTATGGCAGTAATTGGAATGGGAGATATTAAAAAAGCTACTCGTTTAGAGATAGATGGTAACCCTTTTAAAGTAATAGAGTTTCAACATGTAAAACCTGGAAAGGGTGCTGCTTTTGTTCGTATTAAAATTAGAAATTTATCAACTGGTAAAGTTATAGAGAAGACAGTTCACGCTGGGGATAAGTTTGAAGTTCCAGACTTAAAGCAGAGAAAAATGCAATATCTCTATGATGATGGTGAGTTTTTACAATTTATGGATAGTGAAACGTTTGACCAAATTGGATTAACACACGAGCAAGTTGGTGAAGTGTTTGATTATATGGTTGATGGTATGGAGACAGATATTCTTTTTCATAATGGAAAAGCGATAACAGTAGAGATTCCTCAAACAGTTATTTTAGAGGTGGTAGATACTCCACCAAATTTTAAAGGTGATTCTCAAGGAGGTAAAAAACCTGCAACTCTAAATAGTGGAGCAGTAGTTCAAGTACCTTTTCATATATTAGAGGGTGATAAGATTAAGGTGGATACAAATGAGGGAAAATATCTTGAAAAGGTGAAGTAAGAATATATGTAGTGAATTATATTCATTAATAATTTATTATTTTTTTATGAAATTCCTTGTAGAATGTAGAGACATATATCTATAAGGAGTATTTTATGAGACGCGGATTTACATTGATTGAATTGATTTTTGTGATTGTTATTATGGGGATTTTAGCAGCTGTTGCTATTCCAAAGTTTAAGCATCTAAAAGAGAATAGTGAAGTAGCAAATGTCATCTCTGCTATCTCTGATATTAATGGCTCAGGTGGAGCATCATCTTACTTTAATGCAACTGAGCTAAATGGTGTAAAAAAAGCAGATCTTAATCTTTCAGCTATTTATAAGTTTCAAGGAGCTAGGTGGAGTCTTACTAATAATGATGATACAGCTACATATACATCAACAGATGGAGATTTGGAAGCAGAGTTTGACTATGGAAATGATGGAGATGTAAATGTTACATTAACTTGTCATACTCAAGTATATACAGATATATTCTCAAATAGAGGATATACATGTAGTTCAAATGGAGATTTATCCACTATACACCTATCAAGTCAAGAGTAATAATAGGTTAGTATTTATC
>WGFZ01000047.1 GCA_015491955.1 Nitratifractor sp.
GATTTAAATGAAATTCAAGCTTAAAGGGGAGTAAAGTGGCATTACAACAATACAGCGTAAATCAATATCCAATCCAAACACTATTAACTTGGATTGACTCCAATGAAATTGCAATACCAGAGATTCAAAGACCATTTGTTTGGAGTGCAACTTTTACAACAACGAAGAAGATTAATGGCTAAAAAGATTGAAGTATATTACTTTAAATTGTAAAAAAGATTATTTAAACTGGTCGGAGTGACAGGACTCGAACCTGCGACCTCTACCACCCCAAGGTAGCGCGCTAGCCAGACTGCGCCACACCCCGACAAAATAGGGGTAGAATTCTATCTAAAAAAACTGAAGAGAACTTGAAGTTCAAGTCCCTTCAAATATCCCACTAATAGGGCTATTTCATACTACAAGCACTCACTCCTGGAGGTGTTGTAGGCTGAATAGATGTGTTATCCGCACCTCCTTCTTCATCTATTTTTTCCATAAAAGCAATTAGTTTACTTCCTGCTTCTTGAAAACGTTTAGCTGTTTCACTCTCAGGCTGATTATAAGTTACAGGTTTTCCTGTATCTCCACCTATTCTAATTTGAGGCTCAATAGGGATACGAGATAAAAGCTCTGTATCAAACTCTTTAGCAACCGCCTCAGATGTACCCATTCCAAAAATATCATACTCTTTACCATCAGTTGGACAGATAAATCCACTCATATTTTCTACAATACCAGCGATAGGAATATGAAGTTTTTTGAACATATCAAGACTTCTTCTACTATCATCAAGGCTAACTTCTTGAGGAGTAGTAACAGTAACACCAGCAGTTACAGGGACACTTTGAGCTAGAGTCAATTGTGCATCACCAGTTCCAGGAGGCATATCGATAACTAAAACATCTAGTTCACTCCAAAGAATATCTCTTAAAAACTGCTCAATAGCCTTCATAATCATAGCCCCTCTCCAAATAAGAGATTGACCTGGTTCCATAAGGCTTCCCATACTCATAACTTCAATACCATAAGCTTCGATAGGTTTAACTTTATTTCCAATTACTTCTGGCTTAACATCATCTATTCCCATCATTCTAGGAATATTTGGCCCATAAATATCAGCATCAAGAAGACCTACTCTTTTACCTTGCATAGCCATAGCAATAGCTAAGTTTACAGCAGTAGTTGATTTACCAACACCACCTTTACCAGAGCTAACCATCAAAAAGTTTTTTACTTGAGGAGCGATATTTTTACCACTCATTGAGTTACTTCTCTCTACAGGTTTTTTAGGAGCAGTAATATCAACATATACATCTTCTGCTCCTATTTTGGCAAGTTCTGTCTCAATATCTTTTATAAGTTGTATCTTAACCTCATCAGCACTTGATGTAATTTCAACTTCTACTTTCACTCTATCATTATCATCAATTTCAATATCTTTTACAAAATTAAAACTAACAATATCTTTGCTAAAACCAGGATAGATAACATTACTTAATGCGTCTAATACTTTATCTCTATTCATACTATACTCCTTTATTATTTTACTGCTCTAACATTTCATTACCATGTTCTTCAACAATACTTTGCGTAATCTTATAAGAACAAAACTTTGGTCCACACATTGAGCAAAATTCTGCCTCTTTAAATACATCTTGAGGCAGAGTCTCATCGTGATACTCTTTTGCTCTATCTGGGTCAAGAGCCAACTCAAACTGTCTATTCCAATCAAATCCATATCTTGCATCACTCATAGCATCATCTACATCTCTAGCTCCTGGTCTGCCTCTTGCAATGTCAGCAGAGTGAGCAGCTATTTTATATGCGATAATTCCTTCTCTTACATCTGCTGAATTTGGAAGTCCTAGATGCTCCTTTGGTGTAACATAGCAAAGCATACTTGCTCCATGCCAACCACCAACAGCAGCACCAATAGCAGAACTTATATGGTCATAACCTGCGGCAATATCAGTTACAAGAGGTCCAAGTATATAAAATGGAGCTTCGTGGCAATATTCACGCTCTAGCTTCATATTTCGCTCAATTTGATTAAGTGGAACGTGTCCTGGACCCTCTATCATTACTTGAACATCTTTTTCCCAAGCTCTAAGCGTAAGTTCTCCTAACACTTTTAGCTCACTAAGTTGAGCCTCATCACTAGCATCTGCTAGACAGCCTGGGCGTAATGAGTCTCCAAGAGATAGAGATACATCATATTTTCGACAAATATCTAAAATCTCATCAAATGCTTCATAGAATGGATTTTCTCTGTGGTGGTGCATCATCCAAGCGGCCATCAAAGAGCCACCACGGCTTACTATCCCCATCTTACGCTTAGCCACGTGTGGCATAAATCGCAATAGGAACCCTGCGTGTATTGTAAAATAACTTACACCCTGTTGTGCTTGTTTCTCAAGAGTTTTTAACATAATATCTATTGTTAAATCCTCTACTTTATCATTAATATCGTGAAGTATTTGATAAATTGGAACTGTTCCAATAGGTACAGTTGAGTGAGCAATAACCGCTTCACGGATTGAATCAAGGTCTCCACCTGTACTTAAATCCATAATAGTATCTGCACCATATTTTAAACATACATCAACCTTTTCAACCTCACCAGCTATATCACTAGCAAGGGCTGAAGAGCCAATATTTGCATTAATTTTACAACTAACAGCCATTCCTATAGCCATTGGGTCTAAATGCTTATGATTAATATTTGCAGGAATGATACAGCGTCCTCTAGCTACTTCACTCCTCAAAAACTCTGGGGCAATCTTCTCTTTTTCTGCAACCATTTGCATCTCTTGTGTGATAACACCTTGACGTGCATAATACATCTGTGTCCGTACGCTATCACTCTCACGTGCTTTGAGCCAAGATTCTCTCATTTGCAATCCTCATCTTATAGAGTTTATGCAGTTATACCAATCAAATCTTAAATAAAAGATAAAAAATCAAAAAAGAAGAGTATTTTTGTCATATTTGTTTAAATTTACTCTATTTGTTTCAAATAGTATCTGAATTATTGGCTCTAAGTTACTATATGTATAATTTCGTTACACATTAAAATATATGAAAAGGAGCTTTATGAGCGAAACTTCACTCATACTTCTATCAGCAGGAGACTCTAGTCGTTTCTCACTCCCTGTAAAAAAACAGTGGTTATATCAAGGTGATATTCCACTTTGGCTATATGTTGCTCGTAAATATGAGGAAGCCTTCCCTTTCATAGATATTATCATTACTGCTCATAGTGATGAGATAGATTATATGAGACAATTTTCTAACTATCATTTTGTTCTAGGTGGAAGTAGCAGACAAGAATCCTTGAAAAATGCACTAAGCAAAGTAACAACTAAGTGGGTTTTAGTTAATGATATAGCTAGATGTTGCCTAGATAGAGAGCTTATTGAACGTATATTTAGAGCTAAAGACAATGGTGATTGTATTGTTCCTGCCCTAAAGGCTGTTGATACAGTCTATTATCAAAATAAGCCTATAAAACGTGAAGATACCCTTCTTATTCAAACACCTCAACTTAGCAAAAAAGATATACTCAAAAAGGCTCTTGAGTCTAAGGAGAATTTTACAGATGAGAGTAGTGCAATCAATGCTATTGGTGGAGATATTTATTTTGTAGATGGTTCTTCAAAGGCTAGAAAGCTCACATATCCAGAAGATATTAAACATATCGATTGCCTAACTCCTCCCAATTCTCAAAATCTTGTTGGATATGGTCTTGATATTCACCCATTCCAAGAGGGAAAAGCTATGGTTTTAGGTGGTGTTAGTATAGATTCACCTCTTGGCTTCAAGGCTCATAGTGATGGTGATGTCTTAATACACGCTCTAATTGATGCCCTACTTGGAGCATCTGGAATGGGTGATATTGGAGATCATTTTCCTGATACTGATCCAAATTTCAAAGGAGCAGACTCTATTAAACTACTTAGAACTATACTAAATCGTATTCGCTCGTGTGGTTTAGAGCCAAAACAAACAGACATAACAATATTAGCACAGACACCAAGATTAAAACCATATAAAGATGCAATTAGGAAATCTATTGCAAAAGAGATGGGTATTACTCCTGCTAAGGTAAATATAAAGGCAACAACAGCAGAAAATATGGGTTTTGTGGGAAGAAAAGAGGGGGTAACAGTCCACGCTGTTGCTACACTTGGAATTTATGATTGGAATAGGAATTAATGAAAATAGTTATTATAGAAAATGAACTCTATCTAGCTCAAAGTATCGCTACTAAGTTATCAGAGCTTGATTTTGAAACAGAGATTTTTTCATCTGTTAAAGAGGCTATGAAGAGACAAGCTGATGTATATCTTCTATCTACAAATTTACCTGGTCAAAATATCATTCCCTTAATTAAAAAGTTTAAAAATAAAAATGTCTTATTGATGGTAAATTATATAAATAACGATACAGTAGGAGAACCACTAAAGGTAGGAGCAAGAGACTATATTGTCAAACCATTTATGATAGAAGAACTTATAAGAAAAATTGAGCATTTTCACAACTATCGAATGATTCAAGAGCGTAACCGTTTTTATGAAGAGTATTTAGAGCATATATACAAAGAGGTGGAGTGCCAACTTGAGCCTAAAGATATAACTCTACCAGTTGTTATTCAAACCAATTATCAAAGAACAGCAGATAAATTAGCTCTTAAATTTAATAAGATTCAAAAGAGTATTCTCACTCTTATATCACTAGATGATAATAATTGGAAAGATAGAGTATCAAAACTTGATAATGAGCATATTGGTTATATTATCCATCTTGAGAAGCTAAAAGCGAATGAGAGGGAGCAACTCTTTGGACTTATTGAAGGGAGACAATTTATACTTACAAATAGCTCAAATGAAATTACTACACCCTTTCCTACATTGACTTTAATGGCAAATAATAAGCTATATGACCAAGATGAAATTCTCACTATTGATGAGTATGTTCAACATATTATTAAGAGCTTTCAATATAAATTTCCAGATACAGAATTGAGTAAGCGATTAGGAATATCTCGTAAAAGTCTTTGGGAAAAGAGGAAAAAGTATGAACTATTCAAGAAAAAATAAGACCCTATACATAGATAATGAAGCACTCTCAACTCTTGCTCTCGTTCAAGAGGGGCTTTTAGCTCCTGTTACTAATTTAATGGATTCAAAAGATGCTAAAGAGGTAGATAAATACCATCACTATAAAGGCTTACCCTTTCCATTCTCTTTTATATTAGCTCCAAAAGGGATACAAAATGAAGAGGTAATAAAGAGTCTAAAAGAAAAAGAGAGAGTTACTCTAGTTTGTGAAGATAAAGATGTAGGAGAGTTGGAGGTTGAAGAGATATTTCCCATAGACCCTCAAGAGCGTCTAATTCAAATATATGGCTCTACTGACCTCTCACACCCTGGTGTTAAAAATACAATGGCAAGACTTGGAAAATTTGCAGTAAGTGGCTCTTATAGAGTCAATTATCCTCTTATTAAAGATACAATTAACAGAATACAAAATATGATTCATCGTACAGGAGCCAAAAAGATTTCAGCAATGATGTTAGCTGGAAATCCACTAAATAGAGCTCACGAGAGAATTATTCGCCAAACTATTAGCGATACAGACTTACTTATTCTATTTCTAAGAAAACCATTTACAAATGATGGGCTTCGTTATGATATTCGTCATAATGCTGTACAACTATTTATTGATAACTTCTTACCACGAAATAAAGCTATTGTTGTACCTTTTGAAAATACATATATATTTGCTGGATACAATGAGTTAATTCTCGATGCTCTTGTAGCTAAAAATTGTGGTTGTAATGAGCTTGTAATTGGTAAAAATCACGCAGGTTTAGGGCTATATTACGACCAAAATCGCCTTAGTACAATATTTGATAGCTTAAGTAATCTTAAAATTGATATTAATACTGTTGATGAGTATGTATATTGCGACACTTGTCGAACATTAGTTAGTACTAGAACCTGTCCCCACGGACAACATCACCATATTCACTACCACTCTGACTCTATTATGGCTCTAATTCAAAATGGAATTTTACCCCCTCCAATTTTAGTAAGAAAAGAGCTATCAGCTAGTATTTTGTCTGCTCTATTTCCTAAACGTTTTGGAAATTTACAAGAGATATACTACTCACTTATGCCAAGTAGTGGTCTGCTAGA
>WGFZ01000048.1 GCA_015491955.1 Nitratifractor sp.
AGCATTTAGGTATCCGACCACTCCTTCAAATTGCTAATATTGCTATTCCAAAAATTTTAAATAATAGGTATGGAATATCTTTAGATGCTATCAAAAAGATGAATATAGCACAAATTTTAGATAGTGGTTATCCGTGGTTAGAGGCTCTTATTGCTATTCATAGAGTTGAAGATTTAGAGGAACTTAGACAATATCCAGATGATATTAAAGAGGAGCTAGAGAAGATAAGAAATGCTCTTAATGGGATAGATTATCACTTGATACTTGTATCTCCTCTTTATTATGCAAAACTTCGCTATTATGATTCACTAATATTTCGCCTATATGAAGCAAATACTCTATTTGCAACAGGAGGCACTTATCAAATAGAAGCTACACACTCAGCAGGTTTTGCAATAATGAGTGATGCTTGTATTGCAGAAAAAATGACAAAAGGGAATAGATGAAACGACAAGCCAATCTCATCGTAGGACTCCAGTGGGGTGATGAAGGTAAGGGTAAAATTGTAGATCATATGGCTCAAACACACGATTATGTTTGTAGATTTGCAGGAGGACATAACGCTGGTCATACAATTGTAGTAGGAGATAAGACGTATGCACTTCATCTAATTCCTTCGGGAGTTTTAAACCCTAAAGCTATAAATATTGTTGGTAATGGTGTAGTATTTTCTCCATCAGACTTTATCAAAGAGATGGAGCAGTTTGATAATCTTGAGGGACGTCTATATCTATCTGATAAGGCTCAACTCCTTTTGTCTTATCATTCCAAGATAGACCAAGCTAGAGAGAGAATGAAGGGTGATAAGGCTATTGGAACTACAGGTAAGGGTATAGGACCAGCCTATGGAGATAAAGTAGCTAGAGTTGGTCATAGATTAGGAGAACTTCATAACCCACAAAAGCTTACAAAAAAGATATTAGAGTATTTTAAGATGAATAGTGCAATCTTTGATGTTATGGGAGTAGATACTCCAAATGAAGATGAGCTTTTATCTGAGCTAATAGAGTATAAAGAGGTTTTAGAACCATATATTACAGATACTACACTCTTAGTATGGAAAGCACTTGATGAGGGGAAAAAGGTTCTTCTTGAAGGGGCTCAAGGTACAATGCTCGATATTGACCACGGAACATACCCTTATGTTACAAGCTCTACAACTGTTAGTGCTGGTGCTTGTAGTGGATTGGGACTCAATCCAAAAGATATAGGAGCAGTAACAGGAATTGCTAAAGCATACTGTACAAGAGTTGGGAATGGACCATTTCCTAGTGAAGATTTAGGTGAAGATGGTGAGCGTCTTCGTAAAAGTGGACACGAATATGGAACAACAACAGGAAGACCTAGACGTTGTGGCTGGTTTGATGCTGTTGCAATGCGTCATGCTGTTCGTATAAATGGAGTTGAGCAAGTTGCTTTGATGAAACTTGATGTTTTAGATGGTTTTAAAGAGATAAAAGTTTGTGTCGCTTATGAAGTTGAGGGAAATAGAATAGACTATGTCCCTTATGATTTAGAAGATGCTACTGCTATATATGAGATATTTGATGGTTGGGAGAATAGCTGTGGGGCTAGAAGTTTTGAAGAGCTTCCAAAAAATGCTCAAGAGTATATCCTCTCCCTAGAAAAGATGATTAATTGTCCTATTGGTATAATCTCCACTTCACCTGAACGAGAAGATACAATAATTAGATAGATTTAAAGCTATAATTAAAAAAATAACTTCTATTAAAAAAGGGGAATTATGAGACTTAAACCACAACAAACTGGATATGTAGCAAGTAAAGTTGCAATCGATCTAGGTAACGCCCCTTTTGTAAAATTTTTAAGGGATAAAGAGAGCGTTAGAGCTAAGATTAAGGAACTCATTGATGAGAATCTTCAGCAAGAGAGAGCCTTAGATGAGAAAGTAAAAGATATTATTGAAGATAATTATGATGAGATTTCATTTCAACATGCTGATGAGAGACAACTCTTTTTTATGATAAAAAAGAAACTAGCACCAGAGTATGGAATTATTATGAATTATGATGATCGTTATAATGACCTTGCTCACAAAATCTTAGATGAACTATATGAAAACTATCTAATTGAGTATGATGTAAATGAAAATCAAGTTAAAAATGTAATATTTAAAGCCTTTAAGAGTTTTGCAAATGCTTATGAAGAGATTGATGATATTGTATATAATAAAATTCGTAATATGGAGCGAGATGTAATTGCAGGTTCTCAAGATTATGAACTTCTTTATGAGCGTCTATATCGAGAAGAACTTCAGCGTAGAGGTATGTTATAGGTATTCCTTGACAAGGAGTATATACGCTGTTTTGCTTATGTTATAAAGGAGTAGGAATGCAAAAAGTTTCACTATATTTTGAAAATGGTCTCTTTTTAGAGGCACAAAGCTTTGGTGCTGAGGGTACAGCAGTTGGTGAGGTTGTATTTAATACCTCAATGAGTGGTTATCAAGAGATAGTAACAGACCCTAGTTATGCAGGACAGTTTGTTACCTTCACAATGCCAGAGATTGGTAATGTAGGTTGTAATAGTGATGATATGGAGAGTAGAGGAGCTTTTTGTAAAGGTGTTATTGTAAGACAATACCAAAAACGACCTTCAAATTTTCGCTCTCAAGAGAGTCTCGATTTACTTCTAAAGCGTTTTGGCGTGATGGGAATTTGTGATATTGATACACGTTATCTAACTAAAATGTTACGTAGCGAGGGGACAATGGAGATGATTGCCTCTACTGAGATTCACGATAAAGAGACTCTAGCCAAAGAGCTAGAAAAGGCTCCACGAATAGAGGATATAAACTATATCAAAGAGGTTAGTACAGATGAGGCTTATATACATAAATTTGGCTGTTATGATATAAGTAATTTTTGCTATTTAAAACCAAAAACAGATAAAAAGATTGTAGCTTATGATTTTGGAGTAAAACGTAATATCTTAAATGAATTAACTCAAGCTGGTATAGAGGTTGAAGTAATTCCAAGTAATACTCCTGCAAAAGATGTTATTGAGCGTTTTAAAGCTAAAGAGATTGATGGAGTGTTCTTATCTAATGGTCCTGGAGACCCACTGATTTTAGAAGAGCAGAAGAAGCAAATCCAAGAGCTTATAGAGGTGAAAATTCCAATGTTTGGGATATGTTTGGGGCATCAAATGCTATCAATTGCTCACGGTTACGATACATATAAGCTAAAATTCGGTCATCACGGTGGAAATCACCCTGTAAAAAATCTTAATAGTGGCTCAGTTGAGATTACAGCTCAAAATCATAACTATAATGTACCTGATAATATTACAGAAGTTGCAAAGGTAACTCATCGTAACCTCTTTGATGGAACTATTGAAGGAGTTAGATATGAAGATGAACCTATAATCTCAGTTCAGCATCACCCTGAAGCAAGTCCTGGACCTAAAGAGAGTGCTTATATCTTTAAAGAGTTCTATAAGATGCTCTAAATAGTTAAAGTTTATATTAAAAAGTGAAAAAGAGACGTTTATATCTCTATGAGATAGTGGAAGAGCCAATATTAAGCTATCCTGCTTGGTATCTTCTTAGTACAGCACTTGCCAAAGATGAAAATCTACAAGAGAGTCTAAGAGCTATTCACACTATGAATTTTGAAGCCTATCACTATCCTAGAGTATCATCTGAGATTTTTACAACACTTCAAAGTGGTTGTTATCCTATATATAAAGAGCATTATGTTGTGGGATATTTTGGTGGAAAAGTGATGTACTTAGAGAGTTCTGGTTGGAAAAAGATGCCACTAAGTAAAGAGAGTTTTGATATGCAAAATTGGCTTGTGTAGAGCTATGATAATAAAATTAATATTTTCAAAAGGTAGATAATTATGACTTTAGCCATCTTATTTGGCGGTTCTAGTTTTGAACACGAAATTAGTATCGTAAGTGCTATTACACTTAAAAAAGTATTAAAAAAGACAGCACTTATTTTTATATTTGTTGATGCTAAT
This sequence comes from Nitratifractor sp., assembly GCA_015491955.1. Lineage (GTDB taxonomy): Bacteria > Campylobacterota > Campylobacteria > Campylobacterales > Sulfurovaceae > Nitratifractor. The sequence goes on from WGFZ01000048.1 coordinate 3,990, forward strand.
AGAGAATTTTATCTTATTGATAGTGATAAGATGACTTCAAAGACATTTAGTTCAGGAGCTTATAAAAAAGCTAAAAAACTCACTTTGGAGCAAAAGGGATTCTCTTTTAATGCTGGTTTGCTTGGTGGTCGTAAAGCTTTAGACTTTGATACTTTACTTAATCTAATTCACGGAAGAGATGGTGAAGATGGTAAAATTGCTGGAATGATGGAGTTTTATGGTATCAATTTCATTGGGCCAAGAGTTGAAGCTTCAGTACTTAGTTATAGTAAGCTAAATACAAAACTACTAGCCTCTTTAATAGGTGTTGATACACTAGAGTATCAATTGTTGTATAAAGATTCAAATAGAAGTATAGATTTAAAATATCCTGTTATTGTTAAACCTGTTCACTTAGGAAGCTCTATTGGTGTTAGTATAGTAAGAGAGTCTAGTGAACTTGATTATGCTCTTGATGTAGCTTTTGAGTTTGATGAAGAGGTTTTAGTAGAGCCTTTTATTGAGGGGATTGCTGAGTATAATCTTGCTGGTTGTAAGACGGATAAGTGGGAACTCTCTTTAATAGAGGAGCCTCAAAAAGAGGAGTTTTTAGATTTTGATAAGAAATATAGAGATTTTTCAAGAGATGCAAGAGTAAAAGAGGCAAAAATTGATAATACTTTAAAAGATAAAATAGAAACAGCATTTAAAAAGATATATAACCCACTCTTTCTTGGTAGTCTTATTCGTTGTGATTTTTTTGTTGTAGGTGAAAATATCTATCTAAATGAGATTAATCCAATACCAGGCTCTATGGCAAATTATCTATTTGAAGATTTTGAATCCCTTATTAATCGTCTATCCAAAGCTCTACCAAAAGAGAAAAAAATCTCTATTGACTATCGCTATATTCACTCTATCCAATCAGCAAAAGGTAAGGCTTAAGCTATACCTTTTTATGTTTTAAATTAAAAATATCTTAAAAAAAATATTTAATTATACTATACTTGAGCATATATTAAATTTAAGTTTTTTTATAGCTTGGCTTACCTATAATTAGCTGTTACCGTTACATCGTCGTAACAAAATTATTCTTAGGAGGCTTGTATGCAGTCTAATGCAGCTTTGGAATATGATTATTCCGTTGCAAAACTATATATGTGGACTACTGTTATCTTCGGCATCGTCGGAATGACTATTGGTGTTCTGATCGCTTCACAATTGGCGTTTCCAGAATTAAATTATCTCTTTGGTGAATATGGAACATTTTCTCGTCTGAGACCTATGCACACAAATGTAGTAATTTATGGATTTACTGTTAGTGGTATTATGGTCTCTTTCTACTACTCTGCTCAAAGAGTATTAAAAGTATCTTTAGCAGAACTCCCACTAATTAATTTACTAGCAAAAATTGGTTTTTTCGCCTATTTAATTGCTGCAACCTTTATGGTTATCTCTTTGGCTATGGGAATTACTGCTAGTAAAGAGTATGCTCAAATGGAGTGGCCTTTAGATATTGCTATCGTAATATACTGGGTTATTTGGGGTGTCGTTATGTTTGGTCTTATCGGTGCTAGACGTGAAAAATCACTATATATATCCCTATGGTACTATATTGCTTGTTTCCTTGGTGTAGCTATGCTTTATCTATTTAACAATATGGAAGTTCCTACATACTTCTTATCTGGAGGATTGGGTGCTTGGTATCACTCAGTATCTATGTATGCAGGAACAAATGATGCTCTAGTTCAATGGTGGTGGGGACACAATGCGGTTGCATTTGTATTTACTGTTCCTATTATCGCTATTATCTATTACTTCTTACCAAAAGAGTCTGGTCAAGCTGTCTATTCATATAAATTATCACTTCTATCTTTCTGGGGATTGATGTTTGTATATCTTTGGGCTGGTGGACACCACCTACTATGGTCAACTGTTCCAGACTGGATGCAGACAATGGGTTCAGTATTCTCTGTTGTTTTAATCTTACCTTCTTGGGGTAGTGCTATCAACATGCTTCTTACAATGAAGGGTGAGTGGAATCAGCTTACAGAAAATCCATTGATTAAATTTATGGTTCTAGCTTCTACATTCTATATGCTTTCAACTCTTGAAGGTCCAATTCAAGCTGTTAAATCTGTTAATGCAATTGCTCACTTTACAGATTGGATTCCAGGACACGTTCACGATGGAGTGTTAGGTTGGGTTGCATTTATGATTTTTGCTGCAGTTATGCACGCATCTACTCGTGTATTTAAACGTGAAATCTATAGTAAATCTCTACTTGAAGCACAGTTCTGGATTCAGACAACAGGTGTTGTGTTGTACTTTACATCTATGTGGATTGCAGGTATTACCCAAGGTATGATGTGGAGAGCAGTTGATGAGTATGGTAACTTAATGTATAGCTTTATTGATACTGTTTCTGTACTACACCCTTACTATACAATTCGTGCGATTGGTGGTCTGCTCTACCTAATTGGTATGTTGATGTTTGCTTATAACTTCTTTATGACAGCAACAGCAGGACGTAAGTTAGAGCAAGAGCCTCAATTTAGATCACCTATGGCATAAGGAGGTAAAGAATGTTTCATTGGTTGGAAAAAAATCCCTTTCTCTTTGCAGTTGGGGTATTTATAGTTATTGCGTTTGCAGGTCTCATTGAGATTCTGCCTAGTTTTACAAATGCAGCTCGTCCTATTAAGGGATTAAAACCTTATACTGTATTGCAACTTGCAGGTAAGGAAGTATATAAAAAAGATAACTGTATTGCTTGTCATTCTCAGCTTATTCGTCCATTTAAATCTGAGACAGACCGTTATGGTAAATATTCACTATCAGGTGAATATGCTTATGATAGACCTTTTCTTTGGGGTTCAAAGAGAACAGGTCCAGACCTTCACCGTGTAGGTAACTATAGAACTCCAGATTGGCATGCAAACCATATGTGGAATCCAAAATCTGTTGTTCCTGCATCTATTATGCCAGCATATAAGCATCAGTTTAAAAATATTGCTGATTTAGAGACTGCTTATGCAGAGGCAGTAACTGTTAAAAAAGTTTTCCATACTCCTTATGGTAATGATATTCAGCCTAGTAAAGCTGCATTTGAGAAGTACTATAAAACAACAGCACTTCCTGAAGCACTAAAAATTGCTAAGGCTATGAAAAATAAAGATGTCCTTGCAATGGTTCAACAAGGTAAAATTCCTGAGATTGTTGCACTTATTGCATATCTTGAGCGTTTAAAATAAGGGGTTTGCGATGACATTGACAGAAATGCAAGGGTATGCTTTTTTCTTTCTCACGGTACTATTGGTCGTGATTCTTTATGGTTATATCTTGCATCTCTATCGCAGTGAGAAAAAAGGTGAAATGGATTATGAGAAGTATGGGAAGATGGCACTTGATGATGAGTTGCATAATCGACCTGTTGAATTAAATCCTAAAGTTAAGAATGAAGAGAAGGAGAATTAAATGAATTCATTTATCGTCAAGGGACTAGCACTTGCTGGTGTTCTAGTCATCGGGACGTTGGTGGTCATCAAGCAGATGCATATCGACTTAAGTGATCCGATTAATATGATTACATTCTTAGGAGCTATTGCTATTGCTGCACTTACCTTTGGTGTTGGTGCTAAGTATATGGCTCAAATGAAGAGTGATACTGCAAGTGGTGAACTAGCTGAAGAGAATTGGGACGGAATTGGTGAGTATAAGAATGAATTACCTGCTGGTTGGGCATATTCATTCTTAGGTACAATGATTTGGGCAGTATGGTACTTCTTTTGGGGATATCCACTCAATGCTTATAGTGAAATTGGTGAGTATAACCAAGAGGTTAAAAACTATAATAAAAAGTTTGAAGCTATTCATAAAAATGCATCTCCTGAAGTACTCAAAGAGATGGGTGAATCAATCTTTTTAGTTCAATGTGCCCCTTGTCATGGTGAAACAGGTGATGGTCTATCTGGTAAAGCTCAAGATTTCTCTAAGAGATTTACTAAAGAGCAAGTCTTGGCAGTTATTAAAAATGGTCAGCATAAACTTAATTTCCCACTAGGTGCAATGCCAGCTGGTATGGCACAGGGAAAAGATGCTCAAGCAGTTGCTAAGTATGTGGCTAATGGTCTAAAAGGAACTGCTCCTACAGCTTGGACTACTTGTGCAGGTTGCCACGGAACTGATGGAAAAGGAAATGGTGGGACTGCTCCAAGTTTGGCTGGATATAACCTTCCTTTAGTTAAACATGTTTTAGCAAATGGAAAAACAGGAATTATTGGTCATATGCCTGCCTTCCCTGGTCGCTTCACTCCTGTTCAGGAGAAAGCATTAGCCGCCTATCTTGGTACACTTAAACAGTAAGGAGTGAACAATGGCAGTAAGTGAAAATACAAATAGAAATGCATTTGGGATAAATGGTATTTTGGGAATGCTAATTGCTACAGCACTTTTGCTTAGTATTTTAGCATTTCTTACAACAAGAGCAATTAGTGTTCAGAGAGCTCAGGCTACTCATGCTTATGACCCTACACCACTTTGGAATAGTCTTGATAATGTTAAGATGAATAGTAAAGATAATGCTAAATTTAGTTTTATAGATGTAAAAGAGGATAAGAAAGGGGCAAAAAAATGATTAAGATTATGGATAAAGTACTTGGTATATTCCTTTTTGTTTTGGCAATGATTACCCTTTGGGCTGTCCTTACTCCAAATCATCTTTATGTACATTAATTTAGCCTATGTGTAAGATAGCAAGGGGAACCTTGCTGTTCTTGCTTCTTACTTTCTCACTCTCAGCAAATTTTTTAATAAATGACCATCTTATATCACCTAAAGCCTCTGAGATAATTCAAAAGATAGGTTTAGAGCTAAAAGATAAAAGTGGTATAAATGCTTATCTTATTGCTAGTAATGATGTTATTGATAAGAGAGCTAATTTGTATGAGTATGTGAAAAAGTATGAAAAGCAGTTCAGTAAGCCTTGGGTAGCATTTATTTTCCTTCCAAATAATAAACGACTTGGGATTCTTGTCTCAGATAAAAGTCTTAGAAGCTATTATAATGATAGTGAAGTGAAAAGATATGCTATTGGTATATTAGGAAGTGCTGATAGTAACTCTATTCAGTCAAAGTATGATGTTGCAATGGTTCAAGCCTACTCTGAACTTGCAGATGAATTAGCATCAAAAAAGGGAATAAAGCTTAAATCTACTATCAAAAATAAGGGAACTTGGCTTATAAAAATTATAACTTGGCTTGTCTATTTAGGAGCTGTTTTAGTTTTTTGGGTATATTTTGGGCGACCAATTTATATGAGGATACGTTATGGAAAACAGTAATACAGATGAGAGTAGAGGAAAATTTTGGCCCTATATGATTTTGGGCTTTTTAGCAATTGGTATTACATTAGGAACTTGGACTGTTAAACACGCTATTGGTATGCCAGTTCACGAATCTAATGAATATATGATGAAGTATCAAAATGCTGATCTTGGTGCAAATAAGATAGAAGAGGCTCAAGCTCTATTTAATCAACACTATAAGATTAAGTTAGATGATATGAAACTCTCAAACTTTAAGCCTGAACATCTAAAGAGAAAAGCTGGAAAGATTGTGGCTTTAAGTAGTGTAAATCGTATTAGTTATAGTGTAGTGGATAGGAGTGGTAATGTAGTAACTGATGCTAATGTAAGCTTACTATTAACTCGTCCCCATACAGAAAAAGAGGATCAACTATTCAAAAAGTTACCATTTAAAGATGGACACTATATTCTTGATAAACTAACTCTAAAAAATCCAGGACGATATATTTTACGTGTAAGGGTTCAAAAAGGTAAAGCTATTGGATATATGGATACAGCAGGTTTTTTAAATCCCAAACATTAACTTTATCCCCCCCTTTTTAAGGGCTATTTTCTAATATATAATAGGTAAAATAGTCTCTTCTAAAATTCAAAGTAGTTTATATATCTATTTGGATAAAAAAAGGAGAGACAACACTATGTCAAAACTTCATATATTCCCTACATCACGCTCAATTCGCGAAGCAATCAAATCTCTAAAAAATAGTGATGGCTTTTTACCTAATTTTATGAGAATGGATGAATTTTTAGAGCGTATTGTTATAGTCCCAAATAGATATAAAGCAAATATGAGTCAGCGAATATTTTGGCTAAGAGAGGCTTCTAATTTTGAAGAGTTTAGAGACTTAGGAGCTAAACGAGACTTGGTACGTTTTTTTAGCCATAGTAAAGATTTCTTTCGCTTTTTTGAAGAGTTAGCTTGGGAGGGAGTCGATTTAAAATCGCTTGAAGAGGTAGATGTCTATGCTAAATATATAGACCATTTAGCTATTTTAGATGAACTCCAAAAACGTTACAAATCTATTTTAGATAGAGAAAATGCCTATGATAAGATTACTACTGTGGAGTTATATGAGATAAATAGACCCTTTTTAGCTTCAATAGATGAGATTGAATTATATTTAGAGGGGTATTTAAGTTATTTTGAGTTGGAGATATTACAAGAGATTTCTAAGAGTGTAGAGCTAAAAATTCATTGGAGAACTACACCATATAATGAAAAGATGCGTAAACGATTTATTGGATTGGGAATAAAACTCCCTAAATCTAGCTACATTACCTTTTCTCTTTCACAAAAGAGAGTAGTATCTAAAGAGTATATCCCTTTAAAAATTGAAGCAGATGTTTTTAGTGTAGGGGAACGTTTTGAACAAGTTGCTGTAGCCTTTATAAATATTGAAAGAATGGTTCAAGAGGGTATAGCTCCTGAAAAGATAGCTCTAATCTTACCAGATGAGAATTTTGCTCCTATATTTAAAATCTATGACCAAATGAATAATCTCAACTTCTCTATGGGCTTTGACTATAGGCATACTCCACAATATCGTGTACCTACAGCCCTTTTGGAGTGGTGGAAGAGTTTTAATCCAAAGGTTTCTACACTTTTAAAACACTACTGTTTAGATATTAAGCAGTATGAAAATTTAAATCCATCAAATGTAGTTACAGTAAAAGAGTTTTACACAAAACTACAAGAGTCAAATATCCCAGGCTTTATAGAGTTTAATGGTAAAGATGAGCCAAGCAAGGAGATAGAGACAACTATTGAATTGGCTCAAAACTTTCTTATGCTTCATAAAGGTCGTAAATTGACGATGAGAGAGTGGCTTTTTCTTTGGATAGAGGAGTTAAAATCTTTAAGATTAGATGATATTAGAGGTGGAAAAGTTACGGTTATGGGGGTATTGGAGACTAGAGGTGTTGAGTTTGAAGGAGTTGTTATTGTAGATTTTAATGAAGGAGTAGTACCTGCTTTAAGTAGAAAAGACCGTTTTCTTGATACTAGAGTACGCCATTTTGCAAATTTACCAGACCGACAAGATAGAGAGGCTCTACAAAAGCACTACTATGCTAGATTGATTGAACAAGCTAGAGATATAGTAATCTTATATACTAATGATGAGAGCCAACTTCCATCTAAGTTACTCTATGAACTTGGTTTAGATAGCTCTAAAGCCATTCAAGCCCCTAGAGAGATTCTCTATAATCACACCCCTCTTAAAAAAGATAGTAGTGATATTGTAGTAGAAGATTTTAATCCACTAGCTATGGAGTGGTCTGCTAGTCGTCTAAAAGTATGGTTAGAGTGTCGTCGAAAATTTTATTACAAATATATTTTAACTCTTAAAGAGAAATACAGTGATGAAGTTAATGAGGGGCAAATTCTACATAGAGTTTTGGAGAAACTATTTTCAAAGAGAGACTACTATGACGATGTAAAAGAGTTAAAAAGAGAGTTTGAAATATTATCAGCAAAAGAGTTGGATAGATACAAGAGTCAAGGTCGCTATCTACAAGCACTATGGGGTCGTAAAATAGTTCCCTATCTCAATCAAGAGATTGAGCGTTTTGCTAAAGGGTGGCGTGTTAAAGCAAGAGAGAAGAGCTTTAATGGTGATATAGATGGTTTACGTTTTGTAGGTAGGGTTGATAGGATAGATATAAGAGATAATCAACTTATGATATTAGATTATAAAAGTGGTTCAATAAAGGAGGCGAATAGACAAAGTTCTTTAGAAAAGGTAACTGATTTTCAGATGAGTATCTATAAGAGTCTGTTAGAAAATGAGTCTTCTAATATAAAGCTATTCTTTGTCAATCCTCTAGAAGATGAGCCTTTTGTGGAGGCACAAGCATTAGAACAGAAGGCTCAGGAGCTTCAAAGACATCTTTATATACTTAAATCTACAAATTCATTTGTTGCTAGTCGTTGTGAAGATATTAAAAAGTGTACATACTGCCCATATCAACTGCTTTGTGAAAGAGGAGAGTACTTATGAAAAATAACTCAAGGATAGATAATGGGATTTAAACCATTTTTAGCATTTTCCGCTTCAGCAGGAAGTGGAAAGACATTTGCTCTTAGTGTTAGATATTTAGCTCTACTATTTTTAGGAGAATCACCTTCTACAATCTTAGCCGCAACATTTACAAATAAAGCGGCTGCTCAGATGAGACAAAGGATACTAGACTCCTTAAGATATTTAAATAAAAAGGAGTTTGACTCATTTCGTAAAGAGTTATCAAATCAAACAGGGCTTAGTGAGGAGATATTGTTATTTAAACGAAAGGAGGTACTTGAGTATTTTTTAAAGACTCAAGGGCATATTGTTACATTAGATAGCTTTTTTGTATCAGTTTTACGTGTTGGAGCTTTGGAAATTGGTTTAGAACCAGACTTTACAATCAAAGAGACTAAGTTAAAAGATATTCAATTCGCTCTTTTAGAGTATTTGGAGCATAAAGGCTTACTTGGAAATTTTGCAGAATTAGCAGTTGGTATGAAAAAGAGGAGAGTAGATGGAATAATAGAAAATTTTGAAGCTCTATACTCCCAAGACCCACTATTACCAGAGATTTTAGGTATTTCAAATGACTCCATATCTAGGATTGAAGAGGAGATTGAGACTCTAAGAAAATCATTATATATTAGAGTCCAAAGAGTAGGAGCTTCTAAAACAGCTATTAATAACTTTGCTCCAATGAGCATATCTCAACTATATAATAAATCTCTTTTTAATAAAGAGAGTTTGAACGAGCATAGGAATTATAAAAAATATATTTTAAAAGACCCACAAATAGAGATAGAGTATCAAGAGTTACGTAAATTAATGAGTAGTTGGTTAAATGAGAGGGAGCAAATAGTACTACAAAATTTAGGAGAGCTTTATAGTTACTATAAAAATATAAAAATTACACAAGTAAAATCTAATGGAAAGTTGGATTTTGATGATTTAGGATATTTTACATACAGATTACTATATGAGACTATAAAAAAAGATTTCTTATATTTTCTTCTTGATAGTCAATTCCATCATATTTTATTAGATGAGTTTCAAGATACTTCAACATTACAATTTTTACTTCTTAAACCTCTTATTGATGAGATATTTTCAGGAGAGGGACAACATATAAGGAGTTTCTTTTATGTTGGAGATACTAAACAGTCTCTTTATAGATTTCGTGGAGGTGTTGAGGAGCTTTTTGAACGTGTTGCATTGGAGTATGATATTTTAATTGAGCCATTAAAGTATAATTACAGGAGTAGTCGTTTTATTGTTGAGAGTGTAAATGATTGGTTTGATGGAGTTATAACAGACTACTACCCACAAATTCCAAACTCTCAAAAAGATGGATATGTGGAGGTTGTAGAGACCAAGGAGGCAATCTTAGAGGCAGTGGCTCAAGCAAAAAGATTAATTGATAGAGGGGTCTTAGTAGAGCAAATAGCCTTTTTAGTTAGTACAAATAAAGAGGGAAAAGCTCTTCAAGAGGAGTGTTTAAAAGGGGAAATTCCTACAATACTTCAAACTAGTTCATCTTTAAAGACTCTTCCACAAGTAGCCTCATTAGTACGTATGGCTGAGTATCTATATAAAAATGAGAGATTGGATTCAGTCGCTTTACTATTTAGAAGCAGACACAAAAGCCACCCAGATTTAAGTTGGTACTCTCCATTTATGGCTCCTGTTGAGGTTTTACATAGACTTATGCAAAGTTATGGAGTCTTTGATAATGACCCAAATATGCTTAAACTTTTGGAGTTTGCTAGTGGTTTTGAGAGGCTTGATACATTTTTAGAGGAGTTTGAAGATTCAAATATAGCAGTAGCATCACATACTCTAAAAGGTGCTAGAGTATTAACAATTCACGGCTCCAAAGGATTGGAGTTTGATTATGTTATTGTGGTAGATAGAAGTAGTCGAGATAGTTATGATAAAGAGCCTTTAATTCCTTATTATGGGGATAATCTACATATAAAGAGATTTTTCTATCGTATTAGTGGACGTGAGCGTTTTGATAGTAGATATAGAAAAATCCTTGATGAACGTAAAAAAGCGAGTCAAAAAGACCGCTTAAATCTACTATATGTAGCATTGACAAGAGCAGTAGAGGGTATGATTGTTATAAAAAAATCTGAGCAATCACTATTTGAACCTCTTAATATGAATCCTCTAATAAAAGGGACTATATCACCTAATAAGTTAAAGATATATGAAGAGAGTGAGTATAGAGTTCCTACACTTACTCTAAGCTCTTATGGTGTTCAAGATTTACCACAAAACTCTTCATCACAAGAGGGGTATGATTATAAAGCTATACTCTTTGGAGTAGCTATACATTATGCTTTAGAGATGCTAGAGCCGTTTTCTTTGGAGGTAAAAAAAGAGGCTATTATCGCTGTGCGTAATAGATATGGAGCATTTTTACACGAAGATGGGATAAAAGAGATAGAAAAGAGAGTCGATTTACTTTTAAATACAAAAAGATTTTTACAGATGCTAAAAGGAGCAAAGATTAGACGAGAGCAACCCTTTGTCTGGGAAGGAGAACTTTTTCAAATTGATCTATTACTAGAGTTTGAAGATAGAGCAGTTGTTATTGATTATAAGAGTTCAAAAAAGTTCTATTCAAAACATTATAAACAAGTCAGCAACTACATTAAAGCTATGCAAGAGATTTTAAATCGTCCTGTTTTTGGTATTTTAGTATATCTCCTTGATAGTGGAGTAGAATTGTTAGAAGTTGAGCTTTAAAACTTATAAATATCTTAAATTAAGTACTTTTTAAGTTTAAGTCCCTATAATTGCGTTCACCAAAACGGTTTTACCGTATAAAATATATAAGGGAACAATCATGAAAATGACAAAAGTCGTCAAACCTCATGAAGTTAAACGTGATTGGATTCTGATTGATGCTGAGGGTAAAACCTTTGGACGCATTCTAACAGAAGCAGCCACTTATCTTCGAGGTAAGCATAAACCATCTTTTACTCCAAATGTTGATTGTGGAGATTATGTTGTTATTATAAATGCTAAAAAAGCTATCTTTAGTGGAAATAAACTTGATGATAAAGAGTATTTCCGTCATAGTGGATATTTTGGAAGTACTAAAAGTAATAAACTATCTGATATGCTTGAAAACCACACTGAAAAGCTCTATCGCCTCGCTGTTCGTGGAATGTTACCTAAGACTAAACTAGGGCGTCAGATGATTAAAAAGCTCAAAGTTTATGAAGGTGCTGAGCATCCTCACACTGCACAACTAAACAAAGGAAACTAATATGGCGACAGTTTACGCAACAGGTAAAAGAAAAAGAGCAATCGCCAAAGTTTGGCTAACTCCTGGTAATGGTGGAATCATTGTAAATGGTAAAAGTCTTGATGAGTGGCTAGGTGGTCATGAGACTTTGAAGATGAAAGTTCGTCTTCCACTAAATGCTACTAAACAATTAGAAGCTGTAACAGTTAAAGCAACAACTCTTGGTGGTGGTTATAGTGCTCAAGCCGATGCACTAAAACACGGTATATCTAAAGCTTTAGTTGAGTATGAACCAGCATTTAGAGCTATTCTCAAGCCTATGGGTCTTCTTACACGTGATGCTCGTGTTGTTGAGCGTAAAAAATATGGTAAGAAGAAAGCGAGAAGAAGCCCTCAGTTCTCAAAACGTTAATCCTACCTCTCTTATACCAACTTGCCCCTTTGGGCAGTTGTTTTACTTCTGGTTTTACTTCTGATTTTATTTCCTATAAATACTTTTAAAATTTATTATTTTATATAATATAAATACTATTCTCTTATCTTTGCAAAAAGGTCAATTAATGAATGTAACTCAACTTAATATAGATGAGATAAAAAAACACTATAGATTTGAAGAGAGAGATAGAGAAGAACTTTTAAAGTTATACTCTATCTTTGAAGAAAATAGCAAAGATATTCTCGATAAATTTTATGAGTTTATACTATCTTTTCCTCACTCAAAAACTTTTTTAAGTCAAGAGAGTATATTACAAAACCATAGAAGAGGATTAAATCGTTGGTTATTAGCACTATTTAGTGGTAGATATGATGAGGATTATCTAATTTGGCTATTTAAGATAAAAGAGATTCATATTCATATAGGCTTATCTTCTCACTACCTGTTTATAGCCTTTAGTTATATAAGAGAGTTAATATCTAATACTCTTATTGAACTTGGCTACTTAGATAAAATTATCCATATAAATAAGATTCTTGATATTAATTTGGAGATAATAAATCCTCATCAAGATACTACAACACCATATATCTCAGATATAATTATATTAAAATCTGCTATTGATACAAGTGGAGTTACTCCTTTTGTTCAACCTATTGTTGATACATCTTCAGGTGAAATTTTCTCTTATGAATCCTTGATGAGGATTCAAAATCCCTATTCAAAAAAGTATTTATCTATTGCTCCATATATTCAAATTGCTAAAGATACTCATATATATAACTCCTTAGTTGATATGATGATAGATAATACATTAGATATATTCTCAAAACTCCCATATCGATTCTCTTTAAATATAGGATAT
>WGFZ01000049.1 GCA_015491955.1 Nitratifractor sp.
ATCCTAGAAAAGATGGAGTTTTTGTCGCCTCTACTAATAATGGACTCTTTATAAAAAGAGTTCGTCTTAGAGTTGATGGAATGATAGAGTTAATTTCTGATAATCCACTCTATGCACCTGAAATTCTCACACTAGAACAAGTAGATATTGTGGGCAAAGTTGTAGGTAGTATAAAACATTTATAGGTTTAAATATATGAATAGTAGAGATGATTTAACAAAAGTGGTAGAGGATTTTTGTAAATATTTAGACTCAAGAGAGTATTTTAAAGCACATGAGATATTAGAAGAGGCATGGCACCCTTTACGTAGAGCCAAAGACCCTATAGCTAGACCTATTAAAGGACTTATAAATGCTGCAATTGCTTTTGAACATTTAAAGCGTAATCGTCCCAAATCATATAGAGTCGCTAAGATTACTATAGACTCTTATGATAGAAAAATTACTCAAGAGAGTTGTTTAAAAAAAGCGATAGCAAGGGTAGAATATATTCGTAAGCAGTGGAATATATAGTTTTATAGATTTAGTTGTTATATTTAATTTTTAAAAGAGAATCCTTGTTGTTTAAGTAATATTTTTAGTTTATCTCTACATTCGCCTTGAAACTCCATCTCTTCATCACGTATAGTTCCCCCTCTACCTAGCTCTTTTTTCAAAGTAGCTAGAAGTTCCTTACTCTTTTTATCTTCTAGGAAAAATGCTCCACAAATTGTTACAATCTTACCTCGACGCTTCTCTATACGTAATCGAAGTTGGTGTTTATTTACTCTTTTCTTAGTTGATTGTTTGTGGTTGGATTTCTTTTTTTTGTTATCGCTACTCCAAGTATCTTCAAACTTTGCTCCCATTTCAAACATCTATAATCCTTTACTCATCATCTATATTGTATATTATCTCTTGGTATCTTTTATACTCTCTTATTTCTATAAGTGTAAGAGATGGAATAGCTAAAGATAGGAAATCATCAATGGTTTCTATATTATTAAGAGCAATATGGCGTAGTACGAGACCTCTATATGCTTTTGCCCAGTGGCTAACTACACGACCACTTTTAAGAAATTTTAATTTTGTATAAAAATGAGATGGTTTATAGAATTTTTCATAAAAGTTAGCACGAAGATCTAAAATATCTTTTCCTTCTAAAAAATTATCCAAAAGAGGTGAAGCAATTTTTCTATACTCAACTTCAGGGCGAATATTACCTAAACTCGCTCCTTGAGTAAGTCTATAATCTGGTAAAGTATCCCCAGCAAGAATAGGACCAAAAAGGTTTGAGAATATTATAGTATGCTTTTGTATATAATCTTTAGCATCTTTTGTTAGACTCTGATAGTCTATATAATTGAATGCAACCCCACTATATCTCTCTATTGCTAAAAGGGTAGGTGAACCTAAAAGGTCAATAGATTTATAACGCTCAACCTCATTACTGTTTTTAATACCAAATAGTTTATGTAAGCTACTCTCATCACCTTTAATTACTCTTTTGTACTCTTTTATAAGAGTATCTCTAAGGGGATGAAGCTCTTTTAAAAATAGAGAAGAGGATTTGAAAGAACCTATACCTAAATGTTGTTTAGCTTCACTTGGAGCTATAAGATTGATAAGCACTATATCCCCTTTTGCTTTTATATAATTATATTATATCTCAAAATTTTTAGAAGAAAAGAGGAAAATAGGTTTTTTTTAATAAAACTTTAAGGAATTATTGTTTATAATTCTCGTCCATTTTAAGAATGGTTTGGTGCTGGTGTAGCTCAGTTGGCTAGAGCAGCTGATTTGTAATCAGCAGGTCGCGGGTTCGAGTCCCATCACCAGCTCCATTACTTTGAAATATGTCAGTGTTTGACCGGTATAAGTTTTGGTGAGATACTCAAGTGGCCAACGAGGGCAGACTGTAAATCTGCTGGCTTTCGCCTTCGGAGGTTCGAATCCTCCTCTCACCACCATACGACGCGGGAGTAGCTCAGTTGGCTAGAGCGTCAGCCTTCCAAGCTGAGGGTCGCGGGTTCGAGTCCCGTCTCCCGCTCCATTTATAATAATACTGGAAGCTGATTAACTGTTCTACGTACAATGATGTATCATAATTCACAGTTAAAGCTTACACTGTCATAAATTTCAATATTAAAAATGTATATAATTTTGAGGTATGCCCAGAAATGCCCAGATAGCTCAGGGGCAGAGCACTTCCTTGGTAAGGAAGAGGTCGGCGGTTCAAATCCGCTTCTGGGCTCCAGACCCTCAATAACTCAATATGGACAGGAGTATAACCTAGGGGTTAGAGTCTTGTCCATAGCATTGGGCGTTGGGTCTAAGTAGTTTCTGATATAATATCAGTCGCAAATCACAAAGCTAGGAGAATACTTATGGCTAAAGAAAAATTTGAACGTACCAAACCACATGTAAATATTGGTACTATCGGTCACGTTGACCACGGTAAAACTACTCTAACTGCTGCTATTACTGCAGTACTAGCAACAAAAAATGAATCAGCATTTATGGATTATGACCAAATCGACAATGCACCTGAAGAGAGAGAGCGTGGTATTACTATTGCAACTTCTCACGTTGAGTATGAGACTGATAATCGTCACTATGCTCACGTTGACTGCCCAGGTCACGCCGACTATGTTAAAAATATGATTACTGGTGCAGCTCAAATGGACGGAGCAATTCTCGTTATTGCTGCAACTGATGGACCAATGGCTCAAACTCGTGAGCATATTCTTCTATCTCGCCAAGTTGGTGTTCCTTATATTGTTGTCTTCCTTAACAAAGAAGATCAACTTGATGATGAAGATAAAGAAGAGATGCTTGAATTAGTAGAGATGGAAGTTCGTGAACTTCTAAGTGAATATGAATTCCCTGGTGATGATACTCCTATCGTTGCAGGTTCAGCTTTCCAAGCTCTTGAAGAGGCTAAAAAAGGTCAAATTGGTGAGTGGTCTGAAAAGATTCTCCAACTAATGGAAGAGGTTGATGCGTATATCCCTGATCCTGAGCGTGAAACTGATAAGCCTTTCTTGATGCCTATTGAGGATATTTTCTCTATTCAAGGTCGTGGTACAGTTGTTACTGGTAAAATTGAGCGTGGTCAAGTATGTGTTGGTAATGAGATTGAGATTGTTGGTCTTAAAGATACACAAAAGACTACTGTTACTGGTGTTGAGATGTTCCGTAAAGAGATGGATTGTGGTGAAGCAGGTGATAACTGTGGTGTTCTTCTCCGTGGTACTTCTAAAGATGATGTACAACGTGGTATGGTTCTTTGCCAACCTGGTTCAATCACTCCTCATACTAAATTTGAGGCAGAGGTTTATGTTCTAACAAAAGAGGAAGGTGGACGTCATACTCCTTTCTTTAATAACTATCGCCCTCAGTTCTATGTTCGTACAACTGACGTAACTGGTTCTGTAATTCTTCCTGAAGGTACAGAGATGGTTATGCCTGGTGATAATGTTAAATTAACTGTTGAACTAATTGCCCCTATTGCTTTGGAAGATGGAACTCGCTTTGCTATCCGTGAGGGTGGTCGTACTGTAGGTGCAGGTGTCGTTACTAACGTCATCGAGTAAGACACTCAAGAGAGCCGGTTCTCCGGTATAAATTGGAGTAATAGATGAGAGAAACAGTTCATCTTGGTTGTGAAAAGTGTACACGTCGTAACTATCACACCAATAAAAATAAAAAGAATACTACTGAAAAACTTGCATTACGCAAGTATTGTAAGTGGTGTAAGACCCATACAGTCCATAAGGAGATGAAGCTCTAAGAGCTTCTCTTCTCTTTTAGATAGGCCAATAGCTCAGTTGGTAGAGCACTGGTCTCCAAAACCAGGTGTCGGGGGTTCGAGTCCCTCTTGGCCTGCCATCAAGAAGGTAGATATGAATAAGATTGTTAACTTTATCAAAAACGCTAAAGTCGAACTTGACAAAGTCATTTTTCCGACCAAGGTACAGGTCCGTCAGGCTTTTGTTGCCGTAATAATGGTTGTGACTGTAATATCTATTTTCCTAGCATTAGTTGATATGTTAATGTCGGCTATTGTCTCTTCAACCCTATAAACAAGGCTTCACGATGGCTCATCAATGGTACGCAATCCAAACTTATGCAGGAAGTGAACGCTCTGTCAAACGTGCAATAGAACAGATGGCAGAAGATTTTGCTCTTGAAGATAAAATTGATATGGTAGTTGTTCCTACTGAAGAGGTAATTGAGGTAAAAAATGGTCAAAAGAAGATAACTGAGCGTTCTCTATACTCTGGCTATGTTTTTGCTCATATTGAACTTGATACTGATTTATGGCATAAGATTCAAACTCTTCCACGTGTCTCACGATTTATTGGTGAGCAAAAGACTCCTACTCCACTAAGTGAATCAGATGTCAAATCTATTTTAGATAAGATGGAGAGTAAGAAACCACCCCGTCCAAAAGTCGATTTTGAAGAGGGTGAAATGGTACGTATTATTGATGGACCATTTGCGAACTTTACCGGAATGGTTGAGGAGTATGATCTCGATCATGGGAAACTTAAGCTTAATGTCTCTATCTTTGGGCGAAATACTCCCGTGGAGATTCTATACACCCAAGTGGAAAAAATAATCTAACGTAAGGAATATACTATGGCAAAAAAAGTTGCTGAAAAATTTAAATTAATGATTCCTGCAGGACAGGCAAATCCCTCACCTCCAGTTGGTCCAGCTCTTGGTCAGCGTGGTGTTAATATTATGGAATTTTGTAAAGCTTTTAATGAGAAGACTAAAGATAAGATGGGCTTTAAAATTCCTGTTGAAATTACAGTTTATAGTGATAGAAGTTTCACTTTTGAGACAAAACAGCCACCTGCAACCGATTTAATTATGAAAGAAGCGGGTATTAAAAAAGGTAGTGAAAATCCTCTACTCAATAAAGTAGCGAAAATTACAAAAGAGCAGTTGTTGAAGGTTGTTGAATTGAAAATTGAAGACCTTAATACAAATGACCGTGAACAAGCAGCTAAAATTATTGCAGGTTCTTGTCGAAGTATGGGTATTGAAATCGTAGATTGATCCTCTGACCACTTGGATCTAAAAGAGAGTGGGAGCAAAGAAAGCGGAGAATATTATGTCAAAAAAAATAAGTAAAAGAAAACAAGCACTTTTAGAAAAAATTGATAAAGATAGAGAGTATGGTGTAGAAGAGGCAGTAAAAACTGTAAAAGATTTAAAATCTGCAAAGTTCGATGAGACTGTTGAAATTGCAATGAATCTAAATGTTGATCCTCGTCATGCAGACCAGATGATTCGTGGTTCTGTAGTTTTACCTCATGGAACAGGAAAGAGTGTCCGTGTTGCAGTTTTTGCAAAAGGTAATAAAGTTGATGAGGCAAAAGAGGCTGGTGCTGATTTAGTCGGTAGTGATGAGTTAATTGAACAGATTCAATCTGGTAAAATTGATTTTGATATTGTAATTGCAACTCCAGATATGATGGGTACTCTTGGAAGAGTAGCACGTATTCTTGGACCAAAAGGTTTGATGCCAAACCCTAAAACTGGTACTGTAACAATGGATGTTACACAAGCAGTTAAAAATGCTAAGGGTGGACAGGTAAATTTCCGTGTTGATAAAAAAGGAAATATGCATGCTGGTATTGGTAAGGTAAGCTTTTCTCAAGAGCAACTACTTGATAACTTAAAGACTTTTGTAGAGAAGATTAATCGTGCTAAACCTGCAAGTTCAAAAGGACGTTATATTAAAAATGCTGCTTTGAGCTTAACAATGAGTCCATCTGTAAAACTCGATACTACCGAGTTGATGGATATTAAATAGGACTTTTTTAAGTCTTTATCTTGACTGAAGACAATGGGGGCGAAAGCTTAAATAGGAGTCTTTAAATAGACTCTTCTCATTGGAGAAAGCCCTGTTGGAAGTCTGAAAGGAGAAATAATGACTAGAGCAGATAAAGAACAGCTTGTTGCTGAACTTAGTGAAGCTTTTAGTGCTTCAAATGCTGTTGTCGTTTGTGATTATAAGGGAATGACTTGTCAAGAGTTAGAGCAAGTTCGTAACCTAGCTACACAAAATGACGCACATGCAAAGGTTGTTAAGAATACTTTGGCAACCTTAGCACTAAAGAATGCAGGTATTAGTGATTTAGAGTTAAAAGATACTAACTTACTAGTTTGGGGTGAAGATCAAATCTCAACCTGTAAAACAGCAGATAAAGCTGCAACTGAGTTTAAGAATCACTTTGTGATTAAATCAGGTGCTCTTGAAGGTAAAGCTGTTGAACTTGATACTATTATGGCTATGGCTAAGTTGCCAAGTCGTGATGAGTTGATTGGTATGCTTCTTAATGTTTGGTCTGCACCAGTTCGTAACTTTACAATCGGACTAGATGCACT
Organism: Nitratifractor sp.; assembly: GCA_015491955.1. Classification (GTDB taxonomy): domain Bacteria; phylum Campylobacterota; class Campylobacteria; order Campylobacterales; family Sulfurovaceae; genus Nitratifractor. Next base: position 6,385 of record WGFZ01000049.1, read on the forward strand.
CCGTCAGAAAAAAGAGGAAGAGGCATAATTGTGGCTGAGTTGGCTAAAATAGCTAAACTCCTATTTATTATAAATAATTGCATCAAAGGATAGAATATGGCATGCACAAAAGAAGATGTACTTGAATTCATCTCTAATTTAACTGTACTTGAACTTAGTGAGCTTGTTAAAGAGTTTGAAGAGAAGTTTGGCGTTTCTGCTCAAGCAACTGTTGTAGCAGCTGCTCCTGGTGCAGGTGCAGAAGAGGCTGAAGAGCAAACAGAGTTTGATGTTGTTCTTACAGGAGCTGGAGCTAAGAAAATTAATGTTATTAAAGTTGTTCGTGCTGTTACTGGTCTTGGACTAAAAGAGGCTAAAGGTGCTGTTGAAGATGTACCTACTGTAATTAAAGAGGCTGTTTCTAAAGACGAAGCAGAAGATCTTAAAAAGCAATTTGAAGAAGCTGGTGCTACTGTAGAGCTTAAGTAAGACAACTCTTTTGGGGCTTTTGCCCTACTCCCTTCTAACTACAGATATAGAGAGGAACTATCTTTGATAGTTTGTTTGTGTATCTGCATACGACACTAAGCATAGAAACCAAATAGTAAGGTCTGCCAATGTTAAACTCACTCCACTCTGGAAACAGGCTTCGCGTCGATTTTTCTAAAACTCCGCGTCAGATAGAGATTCCTCATTTGCTCCAACTTCAGCAAAATAGTTTTGAAAACTTTTTGATGATAGATGCAAAAGATCGTTCTCATAGTATTATAGAAAAAGTATTTCGTTCATCTTTTCCTATTCATGACCAACAAAATCGTATTACCTTAACATATAAAGGTAGTGAGATTATTAAGCCAAAATATACAATTCGTGAATGTATGGAACGCGGCTTAACTTATGCTGTCTCTTTGAAACTTAAAATCTCTTTAACCATTTGGAATAGAGATGAAAAAACTGGAGAGAGACTTGACCCAAAAGAGATTAAAGAACAAGCTATCTATGTAAGAGATATCCCTCTTATGACAGATAGAACCTCTTTTATTGTAAATGGTGTTGAACGTGTTATTGTTAATCAGCTCCATAGAAGCCCTGGTGTTATTTTTAAAGAGGCTGAAGCTACTGGTGTTGTCAATAAACTAGTTTATTCTGCCCAAATTATTCCAGATAGAGGAAGTTGGCTATATTTTGAATATGATGCCAAAGATATTCTTTATGCTCGTATTAATAAGCGTCGTAAAATACCTGTAACTATTCTCTTTAGAGCTCTTGATTATACCAAAGAGGATATCCTCAAACTATTTTATAATACAAAAGAGATTCATATTAGTGATGGGCGTTTTGTTATGCCTTTTGATCCAAAAGATTTTGTGGGTCGTATTGAATATGACCTAAAAGATACTGATGGTAATATTCTTGTTAATAGTGGTAAACGTTTAACTAAAAAACGTGCTCAGAAATTGGCTGAAGATGGATTGGAATGGGTTGAATATCCTATTGAAATACTTATGGAACGCCACTTAGCTGAACCAATTATAGATCAAGAGAGTGGTGAAATACTTTATGATGTCATTACTCAACTTGATGAGAATAGAGTACGTAGAATTGTAGAGTCTGGAATTAAATCTTTTAAAATTGCTGATGATTTGGCAGAGGGGGCAGATAGTTCAATTATTCGCTCTTTTGTTGCAGATCAAGAGAGTCTAAAGCTTCTTAAACAGACTGAAGATATCGAAGATGAGAATCTACTCTCAGCCATTAGAATATATAAAGTTATGCGTCCTGGTGAGCCAGTAACTCCAGATGCGGCTAAAGCTTTCTTGAGACAATTGTTCTTTGATCCAGAGCGTTATGATTTGACTAGAGTTGGTCGAATGAAGATGAATCATAAGCTTGACCAAGATGTCCCTGAGTATGTTACTATACTTACAAGTGAAGATATTATTAATACTGTTAAGTATTTAATTAAGGTTAAAAATGGTGAGGGTCAAATTGATGACCGAGACCATTTAGGAAATAGACGTATTAGAGCTATTGGTGAACTTTTAGGAAATGAACTTCATAATGGTCTAATGAAGATGCAAAAGGCTATAAAAGATAAAATGAGTACTATGAGTGGCTCATTAGATGATTTAATGCCTCACGATTTAGTAAATTCAAAAATGATTACCAATACTATCTTAGAGTTTTTCTCTGGTGGACAGTTGAGCCAATTTATGGATCAGACAAATCCACTATCTGAGATTACTCATAAAAGACGTCTATCAGCACTTGGTGAGGGTGGATTAGTTAAAGAGCGAGCAGGTTTTGAAGTACGTGATGTCCACCCAACACACTATGGACGAATTTGCCCAATTGAGACTCCAGAGGGTCAAAACATTGGTCTAATTAATACATTGGCTACCTATGCTAAAGTAAATGAGTTAGGATTTATTGAAGCACCTTATAAAGTAGTCAAAGATCGTAAAGTTACAGATGAGATTGTATATATTACAGCAACTCAAGAGGAAGATAAAGTAATCGCTCCTGCTTCAACAAAAGTTGATGAGAATGGTTATATCGTAGAGGATTTGATTGAGACACGTCTAAATGGAAACATTGGACTAAATGATGCAGATAAAGTTAATCTTATCGATGTCTCTCCACTTATGATATCTGGTGCAACAGCTGCACTTATTCCATTCTTAGAACACGATGATGCAAACAGAGCTTTGATGGGTTCAAATATGCAACGTCAAGCAGTACCACTATTAAAACCTGAAGCTCCTGTTGTTGGAACTGGTATGGAGGCGATTGTTGCTCGTGATGCTTGGGAAGCTATCAAGGCTAAGCGTAGTGGTATTGTTGAAAAGGTTGATGCAAGAAATATATATATAAAAGGTGAAGATGATAATGGTCTATTTATAGATCACTATATTCTTGAGAAAAATATGCGTACCAACCAAAATACCTCATTTGGACAAGTTCCTATTGCTTATGTAGGACAAGAGGTAGAGGCAGGTCAAGTTATAGCCGATGGTCCTAATATGCAACAAGGTGAACTTGCAATTGGTAAAAATATACTCGTTGCCTTTATGCCTTGGAATGGTTATAACTATGAAGATGCGATTATCTTATCTGAGAAGTTAATTCGTGAGGATAAATTTACATCTGTTCATATCTATGAGAAAGAGATTGAAGCAAGAGAGCTAAAACACGGAACTGAGGAGATTACTAGAGATATTCCAAATGTTCGTGAAGAGGATTTAATGCACCTTGATGAGAGTGGAATTGTCAAGGTTGGTACCTATATAAAACCTGGAATGATTATGGTTGGAAAGGTATCTCCAAAAGGTGAAATTAAACCAACTCCTGAAGAGAGACTCTTACGTGCTATCTTTGGTGATAAAGCTGGACACGTTGTTAATAAATCTCTCTATGCTCCTGCCTCTATGGAAGGTGTTGTAGTAGATATTAAAATCTTCACTAAAAAGGGTTATGAAAAAGATGCTCGTGCAATTCGTGCTTATGAAGAGGAGCGTGCAAGATTAGATAGAGACCATCACGATAAACTCTTGATGATAGATAGAGAAGAGATGCTTCAGATTACATCTTTCTTAGCTAAGCAAGAGTTAGTAAGAGATGTTATAGTTTCTGAGAAAAGCTATGAAGTAGGTGATAGAATTTCAGAAGATGAGATAAGGTCTATTAATCGTTTTGCCCTTCGTAATGTAGTAGCTTCATACTCTCAAGAGGTACAAAAAGAGTATGACTCTATGAAGAGCTATTTCTTAAAGCAAAAAAAGCGTCTCAAGAGTGAGCATGAAGAGAAACTTCAAATACTTGAGAAAGATGATATTCTCCCTAGTGGTGTAACAAAGCTTGTAAAAGTATATGTGGCTACCAAGAGAAAGATTAAAGTTGGTGATAAGATGGCGGGACGACATGGAAATAAAGGTATTGTCTCTAATATCGTTCCAGAGATAGATATGCCTTATATGGAAGATGGTCGTCCTGTCGATTTAATTCTCAATCCTCTTGGGGTTCCTTCACGTATGAATATTGGTCAGATTCTTGAGGTTCACTTAGGACTAGTTGGTAAGCGTCTAGGTGAGCAAATCCAAGAGATATATGAGAATAAACAAGGAGACTTTGTTCAAGAGCTTCGTGATAAGATGAAAGCTATTGCAAATACTGCTAAGCTTATGAAAGCTAAAGATGAGCTAGATAGTATGAGTGATGATGAACTTCTTAAATATGCTAGAGATTGGGCAACTGGTGTTAAATTCTCAGCTCCTGCATTTGAATCACCAAATGAAGAGGAGTTTGCTAAGTTGTTTGAATTGGCAAAAATTGATAGCGATGGTAAGACTACACTCTTTGATGGAAAGACTGGAGAGAAGATTCTTGAACGTGTAAATGTTGGATATATGTATATGCTTAAACTTCACCACCTTGTTGATGAGAAGGTTCACGCACGTAGTACAGGACCTTACTCTCTTGTAACACAACAACCAGTAGGTGGTAAAGCACTATTTGGAGGTCAGCGTTTTGGAGAGATGGAAGTTTGGGCATTGGAGGCTTATGGTGCCGCACACACTCTCAAAGAGATGCTTACTATTAAGTCTGATGATGTTGAAGGGCGTGCGAGAGCCTATCGTGCAATTACTAGAGGTGAGAGTGTTCCTGAATCTGGTATCCCTGAAACAATGTTTGTCCTAACAAAAGAGCTTCAAGCTCTAGGTATGGATGTGGAACTTTATGAGCCTAAAAAAGAAGAAGAGGAAGAGAGTAAAGTATGAGTAGAAATCTTGAAAATCTTGTCCCCATCGATATGAGTCGTGAGGAACGACCCCGTGATATTGCTGCACTTCAACTACGTTTGGCAAGTCCTGAAAAGATTCTATCTTGGAGTTATGGAGAGGTAAAAAAGCCAGAGACAATCAACTATAGAACTCTTAAGCCTGAGCGTGATGGACTATTTTGTGCCAAAATCTTTGGACCAATTAGAGACTATGAGTGTCTTTGTGGTAAGTATAAGAAGATGCGTTATAAGGGTGTAGTGTGTGAAAAGTGTGGAGTAGAGGTTACAAGCTCTAAAGTTCGTAGAGATAGAATGGGACATATTGAGCTTGTAGCTCCTGTAGCACATATTTGGTATGTAAGTTCATTACCTTCACGTATTGGAACTTTGCTTGGTGTTAAGATGAAGGATTTAGAGCGTGTACTATACTACGAAGCATACATTGTTAAAGACCCAGGAAGTGCTTCTTATGATAGTGAAGGGGCTAGCCCTGTTAGACGTTATGATGTTCTTAATGAAGAGCAGTATCAGCATCTTAGTAAACACTTTGGAGCTATGGGATTTGATGCTAGAATGGGTGGAGAGGTCATCAAAGAGCTTTTAGCAGAGTTGGATCTTGTTGAGATGCTTATGCAACTCAAAGAGGATATACAAGCAACAAAGTCTCAAGCCAAACGTAAAACAATAGTAAAGCGTCTTAAGGTTATTGAGGCATTTCTTGATTCTGGAAATCGTCCTGAGTGGATGATGCTTACATATTTACCTGTCCTTCCACCAGATTTACGTCCATTAGTCTCTCTTGATGGTGGAAAGTTCGCCGTTAGTGATGTAAATGACCTATATCGTAGAGTTATTAATCGTAATCAACGTCTAAAGAGATTATTAGAACTTGATGCACCTGAGATTATTGTCCGTAATGAGAAGCGTATGCTCCAAGAGGCAGTTGATGCACTATTTGATAATGGTCGTCGTGGAAATGCTGTAAAGGGTGCAAATAAACGACCATTAAAGTCTCTTAGTGAGATTATTAAAGGTAAGCAGGGACGTTTCCGTCAAAACCTTCTTGGTAAACGTGTCGATTTCTCTGGTCGTTCTGTTATTGTTGTTGGTCCAGATTTGAGAATGGATCAGTGTGGATTGCCTAAAAAGATGGCATTAGAACTATTTAAACCACACTTGATGGCAAAACTTGAGGAGAAGGGTTATGCTACTACTCTAAAACAAGCTAAAAAGATGATTGAGATGAAGACTAATGAGGTTTGGGAGTGCCTTGAAGAGGTAGTTGATAGCTATCCTATTATGCTTAACCGTGCTCCAACACTTCATAAGCTCTCAATCCAAGCCTTTCATCCTCGTTTGATTGAAGGAAAGGCTATACAGCTTCACCCACTTGTTTGTGCGGCATTTAACGCTGACTTTGATGGGGATCAGATGGCTGTTCACGTTCCATTATCTGATGAGGCTATTGCTGAAGCAAAAATTTTGATGCTAAGTTCAATGAATATTTTATTACCAGCATCAGGTAAGGCAATTGCAGTTCCTTCTCAAGATATGATTTTAGGTCTTTACTATCTATCTTTGGAAAAGGTTGATGTTAAAGGAGCCCATAAACTATTCTCAAATGTAGATGAGGTTTTAATAGCTCATGGTCAAGAGACCCTAGACCTTAATGCAAGAATTAGAACTGTTATAGATGGTAATATTATTACCACAACAGTAGGTAGATTGATTTTAAAATCTATTATGCCAGATTATGTACCAGAGACTCTATGGAATCGTGTACTTAAGAAAAAAGATATTGCAAACTTAGTTGATTATATATATAAAGAGAGTGGAATTTCTCTAACTGCTGAGTTCCTTGATAATCTAAAGGATATGGGTTTTAAATATGCAACTCATACAGGAGTATCTATCTCTGTTGATGATATTAAAACTCCGAAACTTAAAGATGAGATTATCCAAAGTGCTAAAGAGAAGGTTTTTGAAATTCAGAAGCAATTTGGTGCTGGTCTCTTGACTGAGCAAGAGCGTTATAACAAGATTATTGATATTTGGACAGATACGAATAATACTGTTGCTGATGAGTTAATGAAGCTAATTAAAGAGGATAAAGATGGTTTCAACTCTGTATATATGATGGCAGACTCTGGAGCTAGGGGTAGTGCGGCTCAGATTCGTCAGCTCTCAGGAATGAGGGGTCTAATGGCAAAATCTGATGGTTCTATTATTGAGACACCAATTACATCTAACTTCCGTGAGGGACTTAATGTTCTTGAGTACTTTATCTCAACTCACGGAGCAAGAAAGGGTCTAGCCGATACAGCTCTTAAAACGGCTAACGCTGGATACTTGACTCGTAAACTTATAGATGTTGCACAAAATGTTAAAGTATCGATGGAAGATTGTGGAACACACGAAGGTGTGGAAGTCTCTGATATTATGGTTGGTAATGAGTTAATTGAATCATTAGCAGATAGAGTATATGGTCGTGTAGTGGCTAAAGATATTATTGACCCAGTAACAAATGAGGTACTTCTAGCTGAAGGTCAGCTCATTGGAGAAGAGGAGGCTAGGCTTATACATGAAGCAGGAGTTCGCTCTGTAGTAATGAGAGCTCCAGCTACTTGTAAAGCTCCAAAGGGAATTTGTGCTAAATGTTATGGTCTTAATATGGCAGAAAATCGCCTAGTTAAACCAGGAGAGGCGGTAGGTGTTATTGCTGCTCAATCTATTGGTGAACCTGGTACTCAGCTAACACTTCGTACTTTCCATACAGGTGGAACAGCAACGGCTGGTAAAGAGGAGCGTCAAGTTATTGCTAACAAAGAGGGATTTGTACGTTACTACAACCTCTCTATATATAGAAATAGAGATAATACACCAATTGTAGCTAACCGACGTAATGCAGGTATTTTACTTGTTGAGCCAAAAATTAAAGCTCTATTTGATGGGATACTATCTATTAGTAATACACACGATGAGGTTATATTACTACTTAAAGATGAAGATAAAGAGAAGCGATATATCTTCCGTAAAAGTGATGTAGCGCGAACGAATGAACTCGCTGGAGTTGGTGGAAAGGTTGAGGGTAAAATATTCTTCCCATATACTAAAGGTGAGAAGATTCGAGAGGGTGATTCTATAGCTGAGATTATAAAAGAGGCTTGGAATGTCCCAAATCATATACCATTTGCAAGTGAATTAAAAGTTGAAGATGGAGCACCTATCACACAAGCTGTTAAAGCTGATGCTAAAGGACGTGTTGAGTACTTCTTGCTTAAAGGAGACTACCTTGAAGCTACTAATAGTATTAAAAAGGGTGAGCCTGTCGAAGAGAAGGGACTCTTTGCAGTAGTTGTAGATGATAGTGAGAGAGAGGCATCACGCCACTATATCTCACGTGGTTCTATTATTCAAGTAGATGCTAGAGAGAGTATTGAACGTGGAGATATAATCTCATCTCCAAAAGAGCAGACACAAGTTATTATTGCTGAGTGGGATCCTTATGCTGATCCAATTATCGCTGAGCAAGATGGTGTTATTAAATTTGAAGATATTATTCCTGGTATTACAGCAAGTGAACAGTTTGATGAACTTACTGGTGAGTCTCGTTTAGAACTTAATGAGTATATCTCAACAAGTTATAAACCTTCAATTATTTTAGCAACAAAAGATGGGGATATTATTCGTTATCAATTAGACCCTAAGAGTATTCTCTTTGTTCACGATGGTGAAGAGGTAAAAATTGCAGATATTTTGGCTAAAAAGCCAAAAGGTGCTATAAAATCTAGCGATATTACTGGTGGTCTTCCTAGAGTATCAGAGCTATTTGAAGCTCGTCGTCCTAAAGATATTGCTCTTATTGCCAAGATTGATGGAGAGGTTAGCTTTGGTAAACCTCTACGTGGTAAAGAGAGAATTATTATTACAGGTGATAATGGTCAAGTTACTGAGCAGTTTGTAGATAAAGGTAAAGCAATCTTAGTACACACAGGAGAGTATGTACACACAGGAGAGCGTCTAACAGAGGGGCTAGTATCTAGCCACGATATTTTAGAGGCGTTGGGTGAGAGAGCATTATATGAGTATATTGTTAGTGAAGTCCAACAAGTTTATCGCCGTCAAGGGGTTAACATCTCTGATAAGCATATTGAGATTATTGTATCTCAGATGATGCGTCAAGTAAAAATTATTGAGAGTGGTGATACTCGCTTTATTGCTGGTGATATTGTATCTCATCGTAAATTTATGGAAGAGAATGAGAGAATTATTCGTCTTGGAGGTGAACCCTCAATTGCTGAGCCTATGCTTGTTGGTATTACTCGTTCAGCAGTTGGAGCAGATAGTGTAATTTCTGCGGCATCTTTCCAAGATACAACAAAGGTTTTAACATCAGCTTCTATTGCTGCAACAGTTGATTATCTTGAAGATTTAAAAGAGAATGTTGTTATTGGTAGATTGATTCCTGTTGGTACAGGAATGCTTGATGCAGACTCTATTGAAGTATCTCCTTCTTAATAATTAACTATTCCTCTTTTTTAGAGGAGGGGTTAAAATTACTATTTAAGTCTGCTTGAGTATAATTATGCTCTATTTTTCTATTTACATTTTGGAATACCGCTTTACGAAACGGTATTCCGAGGTGTAATAGCCTGGATTCAATTCTCATATATAGAGAAAATTTTATATAACTAAAAGAAAGGATATAGCTTTGCCTACTATCAACCAGTTGATTCGTAAAGAGCGAAAAAGGGTAATTAAAAAGTCTAAATCACCTGCACTTGTAAATTGTCCTCAAAGAAGAGGTGTATGTACTCGTGTATATACAACAACTCCTAAGAAACCTAACTCAGCACTCCGTAAGGTTGCTAAAGTTCGTTTAACAAGTGGATTTGAAGTAATTTCATATATTGGTGGTGAGGGACACAACCTTCAAGAACACTCTATTGTTTTAGTACGTGGTGGTCGTGTAAAAGACCTTCCAGGTGTTAAGTATCATATTGTTCGTGGTGCACTTGATACTGCTGGTGTTGCAAACCGTAAGGTAGCACGTTCTAAATATGGTGCTAAGAGACCTAAATAAGCTATTGCTTATTAAATTTTAATAGATTTAGAGATATATCGTTTAATCAGTCGCTATCAATAGACCTTTGTGGATAGTGTTTGAGTAAATCAATTTTTAGATTGAAGAAAGGAAATTAAATAATGAGAAGAAGAAGAGCCCCACAGAGACCGGTATTACCCGATCCTGTATATGGAAGTAAGGTATTAACAAAGTTTATCAATGCTGTTATGCTTGATGGTAAGAAGGTTACAGCACAAAAGATTATGTATAGTGCCCTAGAGAGAATTGAATCCAAAACAGGTGAAAAGGGTATCGATATTTTTAATAAAGCGATGGAAAATGTTCGTCCTGTAATGGAAGTTAAAAGTCGTCGTGTAGGTGGAGCAACTTATCAAGTTCCTGTTGAAGTTCGTCCTGTTCGTCAGCAATCTTTAGCTATTCGTTGGTTAGTTGAAGCTGCTAGAAAACGTAATGAACGGACAATGGTTGAGCGTCTATCTAATGAGTTAATGGATGCTGCTACTGAAAAAGGTTCAGCATTCAAGAAGAAAGAAGATACCTACAAGATGGCTGAAGCAAATAAAGCATTTGCTCACTATCGCTGGTAATAAGAAGGAAAAGATATGGCAAGATCACACCCACTTAATAAAGTTAGAAATATTGGAATTGCGGCACATATTGATGCAGGTAAAACGACAACTACCGAGCGTATCCTCTTTTACACTGGTGTTAGTCATAAAATCGGTGAGGTTCACGATGGTGCGGCAACAATGGATTGGATGGAGCAAGAGCAAGAGCGTGGTATTACAATTACTTCAGCAGCGACAACTTGTGAGTGGAAAGATACTCAAATCAATATTATAGACACTCCAGGCCACGTTGATTTTACTATTGAAGTTGAGCGTTCTATGCGTGTACTTGATGGTGCAGTTGCAGTTTTTTGTTCAGTAGGTGGAGTTCAACCTCAGTCTGAAACTGTTTGGCGTCAAGCGAATAAGTACCATGTTCCTCGTATGGTTTTTGTAAATAAGATGGATAGAACTGGTGCAGACTTTTTTGAAGTAGAGCGTCAGATTAAAGAGCGTCTAAATGCTAATCCTGTACCTATTCAAATTCCTATTGGTGCAGAAGAGAATTTCCAAGGGGTTGTAGATCTTGTCGAAATGAAAGCAGTCATTTGGGATGATGACCAAACTTTAATGGGGCAAAAGTATGATATCGTTGATATTCCAGAAGATTTAGTTGATTTGGCTGAGGAGTATCGCGAAAAGATGATAGAAGCTGTTGCTGAGACAAGTGATGAACTTCTTGATAAATATATGGAGGGTGAAGAGCTTACAAAAGAGGAGATTAAAGCAGGTCTAAAGCAAGGTTGTATAGATTTAAATATTGTACCTATGACTTGTGGAACAGCCTTTAAAAATAAGGGTGTTCAAACTCTACTTGATGCTGTTGTAGATTATATGCCAGCTCCAACTGAAGTTCCTGCAATTCACGGTGAGTATGAAGATGGTACAGAAGTGGAGGTTAAATCTAGTGATGATGGAGCTTTCGCAGCACTTGCATTTAAGATTATGACAGACCCATTTGTTGGTCAGCTTACTTTTATTCGTGTATATCGTGGAGTACTTAACTCTGGTTCTTATGTATATAATAGTACTAAAGGTAAAAAAGAGCGTATAGGTCGTCTTCTTAAAATGCACTCGAATAAACGTGAAGAGATCTCTGAGCTATATGCTGGTGAGATTGGTGCAGTTGTAGGACTTAAATATACACTTACTGGTGATACTCTTGCTGATGACAAAGATAAAGTAATCTTGGAGAGAATGGAGTTCCCAGATCCTGTTATCTCTGTTGCTGTTGAGCCTAAGACTAAAGCTGACCAAGAGAAGATGGGTATTGCTCTTCAAAAACTTGCACAAGAAGATCCATCTTTCCGTGTTACAACTGATGAAGAGTCTGGTCAAACTATCATCTCTGGTATGGGTGAACTTCACCTTGAAATTCTTGTTGATAGAATGATGAGAGAGTTTAAAGTAGAGGCTGAAGTTGGAGCTCCACAAGTTGCTTATCGTGAGACTATAAAAGCTCCTGTTA
>WGFZ01000050.1 GCA_015491955.1 Nitratifractor sp.
ACCATTTAAAAAATCTTTAAAACCAAAATCTCCAAAGGTAGCCTCTCTACTTTGCAGTTTAAAACCAAATACATTACCTGCATCATTTGACCTTAATGCTTGTAGAGTAACTGTTGCCGAACCCCAATTCTTACCATCAACAGCTATCTCATCATACTTTTTCATCATAGATTCATATTGAGCTACTTTAATCTCAATATTTTTTCTATCAAGAATTTTTAATGCTCGATGAAGGGTCAAATGCTTTAAACCAGCAGAAAGAGGTAAAATGGCAAAAAGTAAAAGATAGATAATACGCCACATATATACTCCTATTTTTATAAATTTTTATATACATAACCTCTATATTTTATCTCTATAAAGATAGTATAAAATCATTTTGTAATGGATAACTAACAAAATAGTGAAGAATTATAACAAGCTAGACTTATGTATCTCTTTAAAATAATTGATAAAGAGAGGACAAACCTCTCTATAATAATACAGATTTTACACTAATACAAGCGGGAAGTTCTCTTAACTCATCGATAAGCTCTTTACTAATATCTCCATCAACACGAACAACAGCAAGAGCTTGACCTTTACTATCTCGTCCTAGACGGAAATCAGCAATATTTATACCGTGTTGAGCAATAATTTTACCTACATCACCAATTACACCAGGTTCATCACTATTTTTAAAGAGAATCATTCTGCCTTTTGGCTCTAAATCAAGGGTATATCCATCAATATCAACAACTCTTTGAAGATTATCCTCAAATACTGTTGCACTAATGCGAATTACTTGCCCATTTTGTGTAGTTAATTTAATAGTAATAAGATTTTTAAATCCCTTAGCATCACTACTTGAATTTTTACTAATCTCAACACCACGTTCTTTAGCAACATATTCGGCATTCACATAGTTTATACTATCAGCTAATGATTCACTCATCACTCCAACTGTAGCAAATGTTGATAGTGAATCTATATACTCAGCAATAGAACCCTCTGCAACTACTTTAATAGATTTTGCACCGCTTTTTGCTACTTGTGCAGACATAAAACCAATCTTTTGAGTAAGTTCAAGAAATGGCATTACAAACTCAGGAAGTTCATTTTCCCTAATTGGTAGATTCATAGCATTTGGATAACTAACACCTTTAGCTGACGCGATAGCATTTTCAGCAGCTTGAACTGCAATATTTCTCTGAGACTCCTTAGTATTAGCACCAAGATGAGGAGTAACTGTGATATTATTTAAATCTAATAGTGGATTATTAATTGCTGGTTCTTTATCAAAGACATCAATTCCAGCCATAGCAATTTTACCACTCTTTAGACCTTCATATAGAGCCTTCTCATCATAGAGTCCACCCCTTGCACAATTGATAAGAATCACACCATCTTTCATTTGAGCAATCTCTTTAGAGCCTATCATACCTATTGTCTCTTCAGTTTTAGGTGTATGAATAGTAATAATATCACAGTTTAAAATATCTGAAAAATTAGTAGTATAAGTAATATCGAGGTCAGTTGCTTTTGTAGAATCTATGTAAGGGTCGTAAGCAATTACTTCCATCTCAAATGCTTTTGCACGTTTTCCTACTCTTGAACCAATATTTCCAAAACCAATAATTCCCAATTTCTTATCTTTAAGCTCTGTTCCATACCAATCTTGACGTCTCCAAACTCTATCAAGTTTAAGATTATTGTGAGCATAAGGAAACTGTCTAACACAAGAGAGCATATGTGTCATTGTCATCTCGACAGCAGCAATAGTATTGGCAGTTGGAACATTCATCACAATAATTCCAAGTTTAGAACAGTTTGGAATATCTACATTATCAACACCAACACCAGCACGTACAATTGCACGCATCTTTTTAGCCTGTTTTAAAAACTTTTCATCAACATCAGTAGAACTACGTGTAATTGCTACATCTGCTAGAGGAACGAACTTCTCCAAAAGAGTATCTTTTGGCTCATCAGCAGCATTAATAAGCTCTATTTCAGGGTCAGAGGCAAGGATATTTAGTCCGCTCTCATGAATATGATCACAGACTAGAATAGTATATTTGGACATCGTATCGATTCCTATCTATTAGATTATTTTTTAAGCTGTTCTTTTAGTACATCGCCAAGCGTCATACTACTATCTTGTTCTTGGTTTAGCTGATTAAGTGCTTCACGCTCCTCCTGACGCTCTAGGCGACGTACAGATACACGGATTCTATCATTACGAGGGTCTATATGAGTAATTACCCCTTTAATCTCTTGACCTGCTTCAATCTCATCAAATTTAAGAGGCTGAAGGTCTTCTGTACGAATTAGTGCATCAATTTGGTTATCTAATGCGATAAATACACCAAAATCTTTTTTATCTTTTACCTTACCACTAACAATACTACCAACTTTATGGTTCTCAGCAAAAGCCTCAACAGGAGACTTCTCTAATGCTTTACGACTAAGTGAGATTTTACCATTATCTATATCAATCTTAATAATTTTAACTTCTACCTCATCACCAACATTAAAAAGGTCTCTTGCTCTTTTACTCTTATCCCAAGAACTCTCTTGGTTATGTAAAAGTCCCTCAATATTTTCAATACGAACGAAAGCTCCAAAGTCTGTTAAAGATGATACCTTACCAGTTACAATATCACCTACTTGATATTTTTTAGCAAACTCTTCCATAGGTTTTGCTAAGAGATTTTTAAGACTTACACGAAGACGTCTCTTATCTTTATCAATCTCAATTACCTCTACATTAATCTCACTATTTATCTCTAAGTAATCTTTTGGGTGCTTAACATTCTTATCCCAAGATATTTCAGATACGTGTAAGAAAGCTTCAAGGTCTTCACCTAAATCAACAAATACACCATAAGGCTCAATATTACTAACTGTTGCTGTAACAGTATCTCCAACTTCTAAAATTTGATCAATATTTTCCCAAGGATTAGGAGTAGCCTCTTTGATTGATAGTGAAAGATGTCTTTTCTTTTTATCATAATCTAGAGCAATTACATTAACTTCATCACCCTCTTGGAAATATTTAGAAGGATTAACAGGCCCTTTATGAGATATTTGAGAGTAGTGAACTAAACCGTCCATTCCTCCAACATCTACAAACATACCGTAACTTGTAATCTTTTTAACTGTACCAATTACAGGCTCTTTACTCTCTAAAAGATTCTCTACTATCTCATTTACTCTTGCTTTTTCTCTCTCTATAAGCTCTTTACGAGAGATAACTACAGAGCCTTTATCCTTATCAACTTTAACAATAATACCTTTGACTTTTTTACCAAGTACATCATTTTTAGCACTTAAATAAGAGAGTGTTCTAGGAAGGAAAAACTCTAATCCATCTGCCTCAACAACAAAGCCACCCTTATTTTTCTTACTAATAGTACCCTCAACAATGTACTCTTGCTCTTCATCATACTCTTCAATAAACTCATTCATAGCTTGGCGTTTTTTGGCTAAATCGTAAGAGACCATAGGACGCTCACCACGATTTCCTGTGATTACAACAGGAAGAGTATCTCCCTCTTTAAATAGTAGTTCACCATCTTCATCACGTAACTGTTCAAGATTGATAACTGCTTCATTTTTACGACCAATATCTACAATAGCTTGATTGTCTTCTTCGTTGATTTTAACGATAGTGCCTTCAGTAAGGTCTCCACTACTACGATCCTCTTTTTTAAAAGACTCTTCAAGCATCGCTTCAAAATCAACTTCCTCAATTTCGATATCTTCGAACTTCATATACCTATCCTTACCTTACTCTTAGTTTGGTGCTAATTATACTCTGATTTAGTTTAAAGCTTGTTAGCCAATACTCTCATAACTATTGACTTATTTTATAATAAAGCTATTTTTTTTATAGTATCAATTACCTTTTGTACAACCCAATCTGGTGTTGATGCTCCTGCACTTATTCCACAAAGCTCTTTTTCTTCAAACCATTTTGGGTCAAGTTCAGTCTCATTTTCTACCAAATAGCTATCACTACAGTAGTTTTTACATATTGAGTGGAGTTGTTTAGTGTTTGAAGAGTGTTTACCTCCAATTACAATCATAACATCTGCTCTTTTAGCAAGTTCTGCAGCCGAATCTTGATTTTCAAATGTTGCATTACATATAGTATTAAATACCCTTACCTCTTTTACTTTTAATATTAGGGCATTTACAATCTTCATAAAATCACTAGGTTTACGGGTAGTCTGTGCAACAATAGCCACTTTTGAGCTAAGTGGAAGTTTGTCAAGTTCTGAGGCTTCAAGTACTATAAAAGCATTACGTAAATCCTCTGCATAACTTACCACACCCTTAATCTCAGGGTGATTCTTATCTCCAAAAATTACAATACTATACCCATCTTTACTCATCTTCTCTACGATTTGTTGAGGAGTTGTAACATAAGGGCAAGTTGCATTTATAATCTCTTTACCTTCGGCCTTAAGCTCTTTATACTCATTTTTAGGGATACCGTGAGTTCTAATTACAATAGAATCAACCTCTTGAGCCTCTTTAAAACTCTCAACCAAACCTATATTGAAGTTTTTTTTAAGACGATTGATCTCATCTTTATTATGAATTAGTGGTCCATAGGTACTGCTTGATGGGTGTTCTTCTGCTATCTTTATAGCTCTCTTAACACCATAGCAAAATCCATAAGAGGAAGCTAACTCTATTTTCATTGTGCAATCTCCGTTATTTGAGACAAAATATCAAAAAAGTTAGGAAAAGAGGTGGCAACACAATCAATATCTTCAATCTCCATTGCACATAATAGTCCAGCAATGGCAAAGCTCATAGCTATTCTATGGTCTCCAAAACTATTAATAGTAGCTCTTTTAAATTTTCCACCTTTTATAGCATAACCATCTTCAAACTCTTCTACATCAATACCACAAGCTCTTAATGCTTTTACTACAGAAGAGATTCTATCACTCTCTTTAACTCTAAGCTCTTTAGCATTCGATACCCTACTGACCCCTTTAGCTGTTGCCATTGCGATAGCCAAAGCTGGAAGTTCATCAATAAGCCAAGCTATCTTTTGTGAAACTTCTATACCTTGTAGCTCTCCATTATAGATAACTTCAATATCACCTATAGGCTCATAAATATCTTCTTTTAGATAATAGTTAATCTTTGCTCCCATATTCTCTAACACTTTAAAGGCTTCTATACGGGTAGGATTGAGTGTTACATCAATAATATTTACTCTACTATTAGGAATAATGGCACAAGCTACAGCAAAGAAGAATGCACTTGATGGGTCGGCAGGAACACGAATATCTAAAGGTTTTAAAGGTTTACTAGGAGGAGTTATATTAATCCAGCCCTCATCATCTGTCTCAATCTCTACCCCCATTCCTCTAAGCATTCGCTCTGTGTGGTCTCTACTTAAAAAGGACTCTTTATAGCGACTCTTACCATCTGCTCTTAATCCTGCTAAAAGCATTGCTGATTTTACTTGAGCTGAATCGATAGGAGATTCATAAGAAAATGGTTTTAACTCTCTACCTCTAATATGTAGTGGAGCTAGATTTCCATTTTGACGACCATCAATTTTAGCTCCAATACTCTGTAGTGGAGCTGTAACTCTTTTCATAGGACGAGAGCGTAAATAGTTATCTCCAGTCAATACAAAACTACCCTCAACACCAGCTAAAAGTCCACAAAAAAGACGCATTCCAGTTCCCGCATTACCACAATCAAGAATATCATCAGGCTCTTGAAGTTTACTAGGAGGGGTAATTTTAATTTCAATACCCTTATCTTCTATTTTTGCACCTAACTTCTTAGCTATAGAGAGAGATGCTAAGGTATCTTCAGCTCTTAAAAAGTTACGGATAGAACTAGTTCTATCACTCAAAAGTGAAAACATTGCACATCGATGAGAGATAGATTTATCTGGTGCAATATCTGTTAATTCTAAATTAAATCCACCCTTTATACTCTCAACACAAATGTTTCTCATCTAAGATTAGCCCCACACTCTTTTTCAAGACTCTTTAGAATACGATTCATAATACCATCAATCTCCTCTTCCATTAGAGTTCCCTCTTGAGATTGTAGGAAAAATCGAATAGTCATACTTTTTTGATTGTTAAGTTGCTCATCTTCATATCTATCAATAGCAAAAAATCTATTTAATAGTGGCTCATCAAGAGACTCTAAGACTCTATACATCTCTTCATAGGCTAATTCTCTATCTACTAAAAGACTTAAATCTTTGAAAGTACCTTGAAAATTGGATATTGCTCTTGCATCAATATGTTTTGGAATAAGTCCATCAAAATTAAACTCTGCAATAAATGTATCTTCTAAATCAAAAGCTTCACACACTTTAGGGTGTACTTTACTTAGCCAACCTATATAGTTCCCATCTTTATATACATCTGCTGATTGATAAGGGTGTATAACTCCATTAGTTTGAGTAGTAGCTTTTAAGCTAAACTCACCAATAATTGAAGATAATTTTTGAACAAAAGAGCTAAAATCTATCTTAGCAGGTTTACCCTGATTTAATATACTAGCTACTTCAAACTCTCCACTCCACAAGAAGCTAACTTTTAGAGTCTCTTGACGATCTTTATCAAAAGCTGAACCTATCTCAAAGAGTGGGATTCTTCGCTTTCCATAATTTACATTACGCTTAGCAGACTCTAAAAGATTTAATATCAATGTGCTACGTAGAGTATTAAACTCTTCAACAATTGGATTTAAAATCTCGTGTGAAGAGTCTAGTATAGGAAAGTTGTACTCCTCTAAAAGCCTCCTATTTGCAAAGGCATAGGTAACTGCTTCAAAAAATCCTGCACTAACTGCTCTTTGTCGTAAATCTCTTCTTACTTTAAAATCTAGTGTACTTTTTGTAAGCTGATTTTTTTCAACAATCTCTAAAGGTTTAGCCTCAATTTGATTAATTCCAACTATACGTAAAATCTCTTCAGCAATATCTTGAATATTACTTATATCGTGTCTCCAACGTGGAACTTTTACACGGAAACGCTCACTTGCAGTACGATACACTTCAAAACCCAATCTCTGTAAAATTGTATAAATAGTTCCTTTTGGAATCTCTTGACCAATAATTGAATATAGTTTTGGAATATCAATACTAAGATTTAAGGCTTCCCACCTAGACTCTACCTTTAAGGGTGTTTCACTAAATAGACAACTAGACTCTTTACAATGGTTTTGTAGATATTCAAGACCCAATAGTAAATCGGCCTCACTTCCCCTAGATGTACGATAGTATAGTTCATCACTCTTTGGTTTCATTTTAGCAACTGCTGGTACTAAAATATTTGGATTAATATAAGAGGTTTCTAGTAGAATATCTACAGAGTCATCTTTAGCAAGATAATCTCTATTACAAGAGACTCCAACTATACAAATGGTCTCATCTTTGTAAGAGACTTTAACATATCCCTCAAACTCTTGAGAGATTTCTAAAGATATTTTTCCATCATCATCTCTTAATCTATTTGCATCATAAGCTCTTAGAATTACTCCTGTAGAGTGAATAGTATAAGCTATATAAGAATCTATAGTCTCTTGGCAAAGAGCATCAACCATTGCCAGACGTAATCTCATCAAAAATGGAAAGGGTAGTTGTTTCTTCTCTATTACACTATAGTATAAATCTGCATCAACTCTCCCTTTTGTACGAAGCTCTAACATACGTGCAATACCCAAGGGGAGTGTCTCCATTATACCAATATCAAGTCTCTCTATCTCTCTATCTAATACTGCACTTAAATCTCTAGCTACACCTCTAATACTAAGGCAATCTCCCCTATTGGCTGTTAGCTCTAACTCAATAACTGTATCATTAAAATCGGGATAATCACTTAATGGCTTTCCTGAAATTAACTTTCCAATACTCTCATCAAGAATCATAATACCATCTCCAGAGTTAGGAAGTCCCAATTCAGAAGATGAACATATCATTCCAAAACTATCAAGTCCTCTTAATTTTGCTGGTTTAATAGCAAAATCTCCAGGTAGTATTGCTCCAACCTTTGCTACTGCTACATACTGGGCATCACGTACATTTGATGCACCACAGATAATTTGAACAGGTTCATCTTCTCCTACATCAACCAAACAGAGGTTAAGTTTATCAGCATCTGGGTGTTTCCCACAAGATAGTATCTTACCAACAACAACATTTTGAGGCATTTCAAAATGTTGCATACTATCAACTTCTAGTCCAATACTATTAAATATATTGTGAAGTTGTTGGTCATCAACTCCATCTAAACTTATAAACTCTTCAAGCCATCTACGTGTTACTATCATCTAAATTGCTCCAATAAACGAATATCACCCTCAAAAAGCGACCGCAAGTCTGGAATGCGGTGCAACAGCATAGCAAAACGCTCTACCCCAAGACCAAAGGCATAACCACTAACATTTTCATAACCAACAGCTTTAAATACATTAGGATCAACTACTCCACTTCCAAGCACCTCAAGCCAACCAGTATGAGAGCAGACTCTACACCCCTTACCCTCACAAAAGATACAGCTAATATCAACCTCAGCAGATGGCTCTGTAAATGGGAAAAAACTTGGTCTAAAACGAACTTCAACATCTCCAAACATATAGTGAAGGAAATCTGTTAAAATGGATTTTAAATTTGCAAAACTTACTTTATCCCCCTCTTCAACCACTAAGCCTTCAACTTGATGAAACATTGGAGTATGAGTCAAATCGTAATCTCTTCTAAAGACACTCCCTGGTGCGATGATACGAATTGGAGGCTTTTTACGCATCATTGTACGAATTTGTACAGGAGAGGTATGTGTACGGAGTAATGTATTATCTTTAAAATAAAAAGTATCTTGCATATCTCTAGCTGGGTGGTGTTTAGGAAGATTTAGTGCTTCAAAGTTATGAAAGTCATCTTCTACCATTGGTCCACTCTCAACAGCGAAGTTCATAGCTACAAAATACTCAATAATCTTATCCATAGTCTCTTGAACAGGGTGCAAAGCCCCCTTTTCTGAGATATTGGAGTACATTGTTACATCAAGAGCCTCAGCCTTTAGCCTTTTATTAAGCTCTTGCTCCTTTAACTGCTCAAGTTTTATATCAAACAGCTCTTGTAAAGAGGCTTTTTTCTCATTTAGACCTTGAGCAAATTCTCTTTTTTGTGGTCCTGGAATATCTTTTAGCTTTGCAAACTCTGAAGCTAAAATACCCTTTTTACCAAAAATCTCAATCCGAATACTCTCAAGCTCTTCTAAAGATAGAGCTGAGTTTATCTTCTCTTTTAACTGTTCCAAAATTATCTCACTTTCAAGATGAAATTGCAAGATTTTATCTAAAATGAGATGAGAGGGACAAATAAGCTATAATTTACAATCTTTGAAAAGGAGTAATATATGTGTATATTTTGTAAAATTGTTGAAGGAGAGATTCCAAATAATACAGTTAATGAGAATGATGAGTTCTTAGCTTTTCACGATTTATATCCAAAAGCACCTATTCACGTACTTATAATTCCTAAAGAGCATATCTGCTGTTTTCAAGAAACACCAGCCGATTTAATGGCTAAAATGACATCATTTATTCAAGAGACTGCTAAAAAACTTGGAGTTGATGAGAGTGGCTACAGACTCATCACTAATAATGGAGATGATGGAGGGCAAGAGATTTACCACTTACATTTTCATCTCTTAGGTGGAGGTAAACTAAAGTGGGATCATCTACACGAAGATGTAAGAAAGAATATCTAAAGAGTCTTGGAGTTAAATCTCCAAACTCTTGAGCCACTTTTCAATACGCTCAATCTGCTCTTTTGTCTTACTCGTTGCAGTTCCACCCTCAGAGGCTCTTGCATTCATAGAGCTATGATTATCTAAGATTGATACAGCTTCATTTACTATACGCTTATCTACTGCTTGAAGCTCTTTTAAACTCATTTGTGAAATATCTTTTCCAAGCTCTTCAGCCTTATTTACCACATTTCCTACAATATGATAAGCATCTCTAAATGGAAGTCCAACTTCACGAACAAGCCAATCGGCTAAATCTGTCGCACTTAAGTGTCCTTTCATACAAGCCTCTTGCATAGCCTCTTTGTCTATACTCATCTCATCAATCATCTCTTTTAAAACTCTCAAGCTAAGCTCTGCTGTCTTTACACTATCAAAGACACCCTCTTTATCCTCTTGGGTATCTTTATTATAAGCTAGTGGTAATCCCTTCATAACGGTTAGGAGACTCACTAAGTTACCATAAGCTCTTCCTGTCTTTCCTCTAAGAAGCTCTGGAATATCTGGATTTTTTTTCTGAGGCATAATAGAGCTTCCCGTAGCGTGTTTATCACTAAGACGTACAAAGCCAAACTCACTTGTACTCCACAATATAAGCTCTTCACTCAAACGACTTATGTGCATCATCATAGTAGCTATATTAAATAAAATCTCTAAAGCAAAATCTCTATCACTTACACTATCTAAACAGTTTAGTGTAGGCTCTTTAAATCCTAACTCTTTGGCTGTTATCTCTCTATCTATTGGGTGAGGAGTTCCTGCTAAAGCTGCACAACCAAGAGGTGAAAGATTATTTCTCTCATAAGAGCTTAAAAAACGCTCTAAATCTCTTTTAAACATACTAGAGTAAGCATTTAGATGATAAGCTAAATTTATAGGTTGTGCGTGTTGTAAGTGAGTCATTCCAGGTAATAGAGTATCACTATTATCTTTTGCTTTATTCAATAAACTATTAATCAATTCACTAAGTAGTTTAGCAATCTCTTTATTGTGGCGTAAGACATACATTCTAAAATCTACTGCAACTTGGTCATTACGGCTTCTAGCTGTATGAAGACGTTTTCCTGCATCTCCTATAATCTCAGTTAAGCGACGCTCAACGGCCATATGAATATCTTCATCATCACCATCAAGTGAGAAATCACCACTTTCTATCTCTTTTAGTACCTGATTTAATCCATCTTTGATTTTTGAGTAATCATCTTGACTAATAATACCTTGCTCACTTAGCATTAAAGCGTGAGCTAAAGAGCCACGAATATCTTCACGATATAGTACTTTATCAAATGGTAAAGAGTTGTTAAGCTCTTTTAAAAGCTCTGAACTTTGTGTAGTAATTCTAGCTGATGCTATCTTTTTGGACATACCTATCCTTCTAGTATAAGATATATTTTTTATATTTTATCTAAATGTACTATTAAGTTTTCAAAACCACTATCTTAACTTTTTTATCTTATATGTTAAAATGTTTTTCTTATTTTTCATTGTAATAGCCAATGACACAGGAGCAGTTAAATGCGACACTTTTTGACACTTAGAGACTTCAACAAAGAAGAACTCCAAGAGATGATAGATTTAGCAATCAAAATAAAAGCCCAGCAAAAAAGAGGTGAGAGTGTCCCCTACTTAAAGAATCAAACTTTAGCGATGATTTTTGAGAAGAGTTCAACAAGAACTAGAGTTAGCTTTGAGACAGGTATTTATCAACTAGGTGGGACAGGACTTTTTCTATCGTCAAGAGATATTCAGTTGGGGCGTGGAGAGCCTATGAAAGATACTGCCCGTGTCATTAGTCGTATGGTTGATATGGTAATGATTCGTACATTTGAACAGAGTAAGCTTGAAGAGTTCGCCAACTACTCCAAAGTTCCTGTGATAAATGGCTTAACAGATAGCTTCCACCCTGTTCAACTTATGACTGACTATCTTACAATGCTAGAGTTTGGAAAAGAGAATCCTGTTGTTGCTTATGTTGGAGATGGAAATAATATGGCACACTCTTGGTTATATCTTGCCTCCATTATGGGCTTTGAGCTTCGTATAGCTACTCCTAGGGGTTATAGCTGTGATTCTACTATTGCGGTAGAAGCTGAAGAGTTTGCTAAAAAGAGTGGGGCTAAGATAATACTTGGATATGACCCAGTAGGAGCTGTACAAGGTGCTGATGTAGTTACTACTGATACGTGGGTTAGTATGGGTCAAGAGGAAGAGAAAGAAAGAAGAGTTAGAGATTTTGCAGGGTTTGAGGTAAATAGTAAACTAATGAGCTATGCAAAAGAGGACGCTATCTTTTTACATTGTCTTCCTGCTTATAGAGGATATGAAGTGAGTGAAGAGATATTTGAAACACACGCTAATGAAATATTTAGCGAAGCAGAAAATCGTCTCCACGCTCAAAAAGGGATTATGGTCTGGCTAGATATGCACAGAGACGATTAAAATAAAGGATTTTTTTGAAAGCAAATATTGACCTTGAAAAATTTAGCAGGTACTCTCGTCCTGGACCTAGATATACAAGTTATCCCACAGCATTAGAATTTAGTGATAGTTTTAGTTATGAGAGTTATATCAAATACTTAGAAGATGGTAAGGGTTCACTCTCCCTATACATCCACCTCCCATTTTGTAGAAGTGCTTGTTATTTTTGTGGTTGTAATGTAGTATTTACATCAAAAGAGGATAAGCTTAGTGAATATGTAGATTATCTTAAAAAAGAGATTGATATTCTTACCAAACATCTTGATACTCAAAGAGAAGTAATCCAATTTCACTTTGGTGGTGGAACTCCCACCTATTACAAAGCTTTTGAGCTTGATGAAATTATGAAATACCTCAAAAAGAGCTTTCCTAACTGGAGTGATGAGGCTGAGATTAGTGTAGAGATTGACCCACGTTTTTTTAATGAAGATCAGATGAAAGTCTTTGCTTCACACGGATTCAACCGTATTAGCTTTGGGGTACAAGATTTTGACCCTAAAGTTCAAGCTGAAATTCATCGTATTCAACCCTATGATATTACTAAAAATGCTGTAGAACTTGCAAGAAGATATGGGATAGATAGTATCAATACTGATTTAATTTATGGTCTGCCATATCAAAGCCTTGAGAGTTTCAAAGAGACTCTTCAACTAGCAAGAAGCCTAGACCCTGACCGATTAGCTGTATTTAACTATGCTCACGTACCTTGGCTAAAAAAGACTATGAGAAAATTTGATGAGACAACTCTTCCTAATCCTGATGTCAAGTTAGCAATCTTACACTATACCATTGATTACCTAACTAGTGAGGGGTATGAGATGATTGGAATGGATCACTTTGCTAAACCTGAAGATGAGCTATTTGGAGCTATTGCTAAAGGTGAACTTCATAGAAATTTTCAAGGCTATACTACAAAAGGTGGAGCTAATCTTATTGGAATTGGACTTACAAGCATTGGTGAAGGAAAGCGATACTATGCTCAAAATACTAAGAGTATGAAGGAGTATGAAGAGAGTATAAATAGCAAAAGGCTACCATTTGAAAGAGGTGTAGAGCTAAGTGATGATGATGTGATTAGAAAAGCTGTTATTATGGAACTAATGGCAAACTTTAGTGTAGATATTCCTAGAGTTGAAGCGGAGTTTAATATAGATTTTAATAACTATTTTGCTAATGCCTTAGAGAGATTAAAAGAGTTTGAAGAGGCTGAACTTTTGACTATCTCAAAAGATAAGATTGAAGTAGCTCCTACAGGAACTCTTCTTATAAGAAATATTGCTATGCCTTTTGATGCCTATATGAATAAGTATGAAGGAAGCAAAAAGAGCTTTAGTAAAACAGTCTAGGAGTAGAAGATGAGTGAAAAAGAGAAGTTCCACTTTACAGATACAAGTGATGCTTGTATTAAGTGTGGAAAGTGTATTCCTAGCTGTACTATCCATCAAATAAATCCTGATGAGACTACCTCACCACGTGGATTTATCGATTTGCTTGGAGCTTATGAGCGTGGTGAGCTAGAACTTAATAAAGAGGCTAAAGATATATTTGAGAGCTGTTTTTTATGTACTAACTGTACAGATGTATGTCCCAACGATTTACCAACTGATATGGTTATTGAAGAGGTACGTAAAGATATAGCTGACAAGTTTGGTATTGCTTGGTTTAAAAGGGCTTTTTTTATTCTATTACGCCATCGCTGGTTGATGGATTTGATGATGAAATTAGGATATACATTTAGGACTTGTGGTTTTCAAGAGCTTCCTAAAAAGGGTGGAATGACTCCTCGTTTTCCACTTCCTATTATTAAAAGTGGCAGACTATTACCAAGCTTAGGAAAAGTAAGTTTTCTAAACAAGTATCCAGAAGAGATTAAACAAAGTGGTAAGAGGCGTGTTGCTATATTTATTGGTTGTCTTGCTAACTACAACTATACAAATATTGGAGATAGCCTAATTGAAGTTTTAAAAGAGCTTGATATTGATGCCTTTATTCCAAAGGCTCAAAAGTGTTGCTCTGCACCTGCGTATTTTACAGGTGATTTTAAAACAGTTGAGACTCTTAGTAAGCAAAATATTGAGTATTTTGAGACATTTATAGATGATGTTGAAGCTATTATCATTCCAGAAGCTACCTGCTCGGCTATGATAAAACACGATTGGGAAATTTTTTTTAATAATCAAGGAATGGGTGAGTGGGCAAATAGAGCTAAAAAGCTTAATAAAAAAATATTTATGGCGACCCAATGGCTAGAGGAGAAGACTGACCTCAAAGAGAGATTAGCTAAAAAAGGGCTAAAAATGCCTCAAAGTGTTACCTATCACGATGCTTGTCATGCTAAAAAAGTTCAAGGTATTTGGAAACAACCACGTTCACTTTTGAGCCAAAACTATGAGATAAAAGAGATGAGTGATTCCAATCGCTGTTGTGGCTTTGGTGGTGTTACAATGCAAACAGAAAAATACCATCTAGCTGAACTTGCAGGTAAACCTAAAGCTCAAATGATAAAAGATAGTGGTGCTGAAATTGTAAGTGCTGAGTGTAGTGCTTGTAGAATGCAAATTTCAAACTCACTACACCAAGCTGATGTAGATGTAGTCTTTAAAAATCCTATAGAGCTAATTGCTGAAGCATTAAAGGCTTAAGCGTTAGCCCTCTCCCACTCAAAATTACTTATATTTTTATCCTTACTATCAAAGCCAATCCCAACTAAATATATATCTTTAGCCTCATTTAAATACTTTTT
Organism: Nitratifractor sp.; assembly: GCA_015491955.1. Classification (GTDB taxonomy): domain Bacteria; phylum Campylobacterota; class Campylobacteria; order Campylobacterales; family Sulfurovaceae; genus Nitratifractor. The sequence goes on from WGFZ01000050.1 coordinate 15,010, forward strand.
ATGATACTGCTTACTCTTTATCTGCTCTAGTGCATCTTTGCTATCAACCTTAAACTCAATTATATAAATCTTCTCAAATATAAACAGAGTCATATCAACCCTACCTCTATTTGTAGTATCTTCGGCTATTATTCTAACTCCCAAAGATGCTAAATAGGCATAAATTACACTTGCATAATACCCTTCAAACTCTCCTATTTCATTTTTAACATAATTGTTATATGGGATTGAAGCAAACAAAGATATTAAATTATTTTTAAACTCTTCTAAGTTTGCATCTTTTAGAGTATTGAATATATTTCTACGAAATGAGTCATCTACCCTTTTTGTTAGATAATCAATAATTAGTTTATTTAGTGATATTTGCAGCTCTTTATTTGGTACTGTTAGTTTATAACTCATTGTCTCATCAAAATCTATAAACTGCTCTTTTATTGTCAAGTATCCAGCTTGATATAGTAAAACTTCAAGTTTTAAATCCTCTATCTCAAAGCTATTTAATAAATCTTTAGTAGCTATTAAATTCTCAAGATTTGGGATATAGTAAGAGCCTCTTTTTAACATCTCAATAAGTGAGTAAGCCTGTCCACTCTCCCACCAATAATTAGCAAACTCTTTACTGTCAAAGAGCCTCAATATATCAAATGGGTTATATATTCTATCTTTTAAAAAGTAGTATCCATTATACCACTGCTTTACCTTTTCTAAATCAAAATCTTTACTATATTCATAAAACTCATTTTTGATATTTTCGTGAGTATATCCGCAAATATTTCCAAACTTTGGCATAAGTGAAATATCCACTAAATTATTTAACCCACTAAAGATACTAGCTTTACTAAATTTTGAAATTCCTGTAAGAAA
>WGFZ01000051.1 GCA_015491955.1 Nitratifractor sp.
AATATTGGTTTTGAATCTAACAAATGTGCTAAAAGTGGACGAATTGTAGGCTCTTCTATCCACTCTTTAAATAGAATATCTCTATCATATACTTGTCTTAATCTTCTAATAGTTTTACTATAAATCTCATTATCAATTCCAATATATTCAGATTCAAGTTCAAAGGGAGGAACTCTATACTTTAGATGAGTCTTAGCAATCTCTTTTATAGCATCGCAACGTTTAGAATCTACAACCCCTTTAAGATGAAGATAACCCTTCTCATTAAACTCTTTAATATCTGCTTTACTCCACTCTAATTGCATCTCTTCTCCTTTTTAAATTGTAATATTTTCAATCATCTCTATATCATCTCCTCTAATAATTACAGCATCTATACAAAATGGAAAATCTAAATCTTTAACTTCTATATAGTAGTTACTAGAGTTAATAATCTTTTTTAATTTTTTAGGAGTGATATTGTAGATAGGGTCAAAATCTAACTTAGCACTCTTAACCTCAACAAAGTGTAAAATACCATCTTTTAAAGCAATAATATCAATCTCTCCAAACTTTTTAGCATAGTAGTTTCTCTCTAAAATCTTAAATCCAATATCTTCAAGAAAACTACAAGCTCTCTCTTCACTCTCATTTCCAAAAGATATAGTTGAATTTAACCCCATTTTTAACTTCCAGCCCAAGCTTCACCAACAGGAATTACTTCTACTTTTACAGATTTAAAACGTGCTGTAAGAATCAACTCATCAGCTTCATCACCAAATAGTGCATTAATCCTACTCTTAGCGTGGTGGAAAGTACAAAATAGGCTCTTAGGGCTAATATTTTCACTAAAAGCTACCTTTAATACTTCACTCTCACCATAACTTGAACGTAAAATTACTCTCTCCCCAAAACGCTCTAAATCTTCAGGATTTGCAAGAAGTATATCTTCATCATAACGACTCTCAAGACGCTTACTTCTTTTTGTTTGAGCTGAGTTGTTATAGTGAGCTAAAGTTCTTCCTGTTGTAAGATAATATCCCTCTAAGCCTTCATTATATAAACGTTTTTCAAGAATATCCTTAACCATTCCACGTTTTTGCCACTGATGATATACAAAACGTCCTAAGCCATCATCTGTTCTAAAATCTAATAGATGCAAGATAGGTGTATCTTCGTGATATATTGGCCACTGCATTCCACGCTTTCTATGACGCTCCAATCTATAATATGCTGCCCCACTAAAACGCTCAGGAGCTTCACGCCTAACCTCTTCCCAAACATCTTGACTATCTTCAAAGTTAAAGTTATCTCCATCTCCTAGCTTTTTCGCCATCAACTTCAACACTTCCCAATCATCAGGAAGTTCACTTTTGACTAAAGGCTGAGATAGATGTAAACGTCTCATAGCATTTATATAGACTCCTGTCTTCTCATAGGCTGACTTAACTCCTATAACAATATCAGCCCTTTTAGCAATCTCTGTCATAAATAGCTCTTGAACCATCAAAAACTCTAAATTATTAAGTGCTTTATCAATCTTATTTAAATTTGGATGAATATGAGCAATATCCTCACCCATATTAAGTAGAGCTTTAATCTCACCTCTTTGCATAGCATCAATTAGTTGAGGAGTCATCAACCCAATCTCTTTTGGAGTTTTATAATCTGGCGCATAATATGGAAGACAACCCATATCACAAGCCCCTTGAACATTATTTTGTCCACGTAGAGGCATCAATCCAGCCCCACTCTTTCCAATATTACCAGTAAGTAGTGCTAAATGTGTTAATGCCATTACAGCATAAGAGCCATCAATATGCTCAGTAATACCAAGACCCCAAAGAATCATTGAGCGTTTAACTGCATACTCTCTAGCAATATTTGGAATCATTTTAGCTAAATACTCATACCCTTGTATCTCTTTAAAAAAATTGGGATTTGCATAGGGGTCATTTAAAATTTTCTCTTTATACTCTTCAAAATTTTTTGTTCTATTTGCTACAAAATCTCTATCATAAAGCTCTTCATTTAAGATTACATAAGCCATCATATTTAAAATTAAGAGATTAGCTTCAAATGGAATAATACAATTATGTTTTGCAAATTTTGCTAGTTTTGTCCGTCTTACATCAATTACAGCTAAGTTATTTTGAGTCCTTGCTACATCTACAATACGATTGGCAATAATTGGATGAGCCTCTATAGTATTTGAGCCAATAACAATTAGAAATTCAGCTTCATATATATCATTATATGGGTTTGTTGCTGCTCCTTCTCCAATAGTTGCTCTCATTCCCTTTAAACTAGGCGAGTGGCAGACTCTAGCACAGTTATCTACATGAGGAGATTGCATAGTCTTACGACAAAATTTTTGAAAAGCATAAGCACTCTCACAACTTGTTCTTGCTCCACCAATTGCACAAAAACTCTTTGAGCCATACTCTTTTTTAACTTGAGCTAATTTAATTGATGCAATGGTAGTGGCTGTATCAAGGTCTGTAAGTACCCAATCACTATCAAAATCTATAAATTTATCTTCGTACTCTTTAGCTAAGTTCGGATTTTTCTCTAAAAATTTTCTACTTACCCTTGGCTCTTTTATCCTATCTCTTGATTCAACAAAATCATAGCCATACTTCCCCTTAATGCAGAGTTTCCCTTGACTTACAACCCCATCTTTTTGAGCGTAAATTTTAACAATTTTATTATTTTCAACAACACCTGTAATATCACAACCTACACCACAGTAGGTACATACACTCTCTATCTCTTTTTGTTCAATATTTTCCATAAGATCCCCTGTGATTAAATCAATAAATATCTTTTAACCTATATTTACTTAGAACTAAGATTTAATTTTTCAATCCTAACTTTTACTGCCTTTATAATATCTTCATCTTTAGCTAAATCTAACCATTTAAACTTCTGTCCACTTTGAGTAGTTCCATCTAGTATATCCCCACTATCTCTATACTCTAAATCAAGACGAGCTATATCAAAACCACTTTGAATTTTACAAAATTTCTCTAAGCGTCCATTGTCTCTTTTATTGGAGTATAAAAAACACCAACTCTCAAGACCATTTCGTCCTACTCTTCCTCTTAATTGATGCAGTGTAGCAAGTCCTAAACGCTCAGCTCCAACAATTACAATAGTACTAAGGCGTGGCAAACTTATTCCAACTTCTATAACTGTTGTTGCTAAAAGTATCTTACCCTTTTCTCTAAATTCAAATAAAATTTGCTCTTTGTTTTTATCTTTTCCATACGTAACATACACATCATTAAAATTCTTTTCCCAAAATCCCTTAGCTTCCTCGATAGATTGATATGGAATCTCACTAGACTCCTCTACTAATGGATAGACTATAACTACTTGATGCTCCTTTTTTATCTCTGATTTTATATGATTAATTAGCATTGAGAAATCACTCTTACTAATAGTTTTTGAGTGAATCATCTTTTTAAATGGCATTTGAGTAATTAAACTTATATCAATTAACTCAGACTCTATCATTGCTTGAGTTCTTGGGATTGGGGTAGCTGAAAATTGTAAGTAGTGTGGTCGCTTATCCTCTTGAGATATAAGCTCTTTAAGTTTTGCTCTTTGAGATGTTCCAAAACGGTGTTGTTCATCAACCATCACAAGAGATGCTCTTGGTAAATCATCTATATATAATAGAGCGTGTGTACCAATAATAAAATCGGCTTGAGTATAATCTCTATCTTTATTTCCTTGGATAATCAATACTATCTTTAACTCTTTGGGTAGATATTTACAAGCTTCATCATAGAGCTGATGAGCTAGTATAGAGGTAGGAGCCATTAAAATGGAGCGATTTCTACTAGCTATAAAAGCACTTGCTAAAATAACCATTGTCTTACCACTACCAACATCTCCAATAACCATACGCCGACACGCTCTATCACTTCTAGCTAAATCTTTTCTAATATCCTCTATAGCTAATTTTTGGTCATTGGTTAGTTCAAATGGTAGAGAATTTAAAAATGGCTCTATTGGTTTTTTTAAAGCCTTTATAGCAGGAAAGGTTTTACGTTTAGAGCGAAGCTTCTTTAGATGGTTAAAGGCTTCTATAGATTTTAAAATCTTTAACTCTTTAGTATCTGGTGGTAGAACTAAAGTGTCATCTTTAGGATAGTGATAAGTTAGGATAAGATTAACTTCTTGATTATTCAAACCCTCACTATATAGATTTTGCTCAGTTATATAAATAGATATTAGAGCCTCCATCTCACTAGTTTTAATAGAGGTTTTATATTTAGGAATTAGTTTTCCATAACTCTTTAGAGAACGAGGTTGTAGTATCTGAAACAGACCATTAAAAATAGTTACTTTACCATGAATTATATGATGGCTTCCTATGCTAAAGAGTCTTTTATGATAGGGTGTTGCTTTAAAAAAAAATCCTAAGATTTTTGATTTTAGAGTAGGTAGTTCAAAATATACTCTCATTTTGCTACCTCGAATATCTCTATCTAAAACAATCGCTTCAAATGTTTGAATCTTTTCATCTTCAAAATTGAAACTTAAGCGTGTATCTTCATACGAAGTAGGTAGGATTAAAGCTAAATCAAGCAGAGTACGAATCTTTAATTTATTAAAAAGTAGCTTTACCTCTGCCTCTTGCATTAAAAAACTCTATTTACTAGTTACAATAGACCAACTCAATTTTCCAATTTCACTATGTTCTTTTATAAAATTATTTAAATCTTTGAGCTTCATATTCTCAATAGCCTCAAGCTCTTTTTTAGAGTAGCCTAGACCCACTCCGTCATAATATTCGTGAAAGGCTCTATTCATTCTTTGGTCAAGTGTCTCAGTTCTCAAAGGTTCACTACCTAAGAAAAACTTCTTAGCACTCTCAAGCTCTTTAGCAGTAACACCATTACTTAAAAAGTTATCAACAACCTCTTTTACAATCTTTTTAGCCTCTTTTTGAGTAGAAATTTTTGTCTGAAGATATCCACTAAAATAGCTATTGGTTCTATTTACCGCCAAACGAGCATAAGCAGAGTATGCAAGTCCTCTTTTAACACGAATCTCTTCCATTAAACGACTTCCAAAACCACTACTTCCTAAAATAAATCCAGCCACTTTTCCATAGACTCTTTTAGGGTCATTTGCTCTCATATTATATGGAGCTCCAAAGTAGATGTAGGCTTGGTCTGTATTCTCTTTTGCTATACTCTCTTGCTCTTTTGAATTTGCCCCAAAGTGAGGAATTTTAGCTACATTAGCACTATCTAAAGATGATAGAGATTTTTTAAGGATAGCCTTTACCTCATTAACTTTAAACTGACCACCCATAACAACAATCAAATTATTAATATGAATATGTCTCTTTAAATAACTTTTAACCTCTTCAAGTTTAAGCTCATTAATACTCTCAACTGTTCCTAGCTCTGGATGAGCTAAAGGGGTAGCTTCAAAAAGAATCTTACGTAGATTCATTCCAGCTATATAATCAAAATCACTCTTTTTTTGTTGCAAAATGCCTAAAGTTTGAGTTTGAACCTTTTTAAAAGCCTTTTGAGTAAGGTTTGGATTACTCAAAAGAGCATTTAGCTTACTAACACCAAAATCAAATTGACTCTTAAGAGCTTCAAGAGAGATAACAAAGGTCTCTCTACCACTTTGAGCGTGAAGTGATATAGCTTTATCCTCTAGACTCTTAGCAAAAGATACAGCTCCATCTTTTTTAGTACCCTCACCCAACATCTTGGCACAAAACTTAGCAATTCCAGCTTTTGTATCTGCTAAAGAGCCACTATTTTTAAAAATAAGTTCCATAGAAGCTAATGGTAATCGTTTTTGAGCTTCAAAAATAACAGGGATTTCAACCCCTTTTATAGTAACATTTATTAATCTAGCTGACATAGCATATCCTTGTAAGAGCATTAAAATTAAGATTATATGTTTTAAAAAAGAGACTATTTTCACGAAAAGACCTCTAAAAGTTTATAAGCTGTATTGCGTTTAGCTGGAGTCTCACCAATATCTTTGATAAGATTAATCATCTGCTCTTGATTCATTTGATTACTAGCTCCAGCAGCTGAGACTACATTCTCTTCCATCATTGTACTTCCTAAATCATTAGCTCCCCAAAGTAGAGCCATCTGTCCGATATAACTTCCTTGAGTTACCCAAGAGCTTTGGATATTTGGAATATTATCTAAAAAGAGTCTCGCCACAGCAAGTAGGCGTAGATAACGATTTGATGACTCTTTTTTTATACTAGGAATATCCTCTACTAACTTAGTATTTTTTCCTTGAAAAGACCACATAATAAAGGCTCTAAAACCACCTGTTTCATCTTGAAGCCTTCTTATATGATCAAAATGTTCTACAATCTCCCTATCTGTTTCCACAGTACCATACATCATAGTAGCTGTTGATTTAATCCCAAGTTTATGAGCCTCTTTGTGTACCTCTAACCACGTATCTTTATCAAGTTTTTTAGGAGCTATAATATCTCGCACTCTATCAGATAAAATCTCTGCTCCAGCTCCAGGAATTGAAGCTAAACCTCTAGCATGAAGTCGGCGTAATACTTCAGATATAGAGATATTTGAGCGTTTAGCTATATAATCAATCTCAATTGCACTAAAACCGTGTATTGTAATTTGTGGATACTTTTGATGAATATGCTCTACAAGCTCTTCATACCACTCAATCTCAAGCTTAGGGTGGACTCCACCTTGAAATAGAATCTGTGTTCCACCAATAGCTAAAAGCTCTTCAATCTTATTATCAATCTCTTCAAAACTCAAGATATAGGCATCTTCACTCTTTTCGTGGCGGTAAAAAGCACAAAATTTACAATCAACCCAACAAACATTTGTATAATTTATATTTCTATCAACTACAAATGTAGTAATACCTTTTGGGTGAAGCTCCCTTTTTCTTCTATATGCCATCTCACCTAGCTCTTTGAGGTCAGCATTTTCGATGAGTTCTACAGCCTCATCAATACTCATTCTCACTACTTACCCCTCACTTGAGTTTATAGGTTTTCCAACTGCATCAAGAACACCATTTATAAACTTAGGAGATTTCTCATCAGCGAGTTCTTTTGCCAACTCTACTGCTTCATTAATAATGATGGGGCGTTGAGTCTTCTCTATAAGAATCTCATAAGTTCCTAGGCGTAAAATAGCCTTTTCAACCTTTCCAATCTCTTTATAATCCCAACTATCAAGATGTTTTATAATCTCCTCATCTATATAAGAGAGATTCTCTATTGTCTTTTCAAAGAGTCTTAGTGAGAACTCTCGTTGTTTATTACGAATCTTATCACTCTCTAAAATCTCTTCACTATACTTTTTAATTCCATCATTCCCTAAATCATAAGCATAGAGTAGTCCAATGACTGCCCTACGTGCTTGATGTCGTGTTGCCATTAAGATAGCTCCTGATATAGATTCATCATCTCAATCAAGGAACTCATCGCTTCAGCACCCTTGTTTCCTGCTTTTGTTCCAGCTCTCTCTATAGCTTGTTCTATACTATCAACTGTCAAAACACCAAAAGATACTGGTTTAGCATATTTGAGTGTTACATTAGCAATCCCTTTAGTAGCTTCAGCAGATACATAATCAAAGTGTGGGGTTGCACCACGAATTACAGCACCCAAACAACATACTGCATCATATTTTCCAGATGCCAAAGCTCTATCAAGAGCGAAAGGTATCTCAAAAGCCCCGGGGACTAAGATAAGGTCTAAATTGTTACTATCTCCTCCAAAACGAGAATAGGTATCTTCTGCACCCTCAACTAATCTATCTGTAATAAAATGGTTAAATCTAGCAGATATAATTGCTACCTTTTTACTACTATCAACTCTTAAATTTCCTTCAACAATATTCATAAATTTCCTTTATTCTACGATGGCACGAATGGCATCTATTTGAGTAACAAGCTCTTTTAGTTCATCTAATTTTATCATATTAGCTCCATCACTTAAAGCGATACTAGGGTCAAAATGTGTCTCAAAGAAGAATCCATCACACCCAGCTCCAGAGGCTGAACGTGCCAGAGTCGGTACAAAACGACTATCTCCACCACTTGAACTAGCTCCACTTGCTGGCATCTGTACAGAATGTGTAGCATCAAATACTACAGGGGCAAATTGACGCATTATGGGCAGACTTCTCATATCTACAACTAAATTACCATAACCAAATGTTGTACCTCTTTCAGTAAGCCAAACACCATACTTTTTAGACTCTTCATAACTCGCTTCACCATCATATCCACGTGTAGCTAAAACCTTTTCTACAGAGTGTTTCATAGCTTGAGGAGCTAAAAACTGCCCCTTTTTTATATTAACCTTTGCAGGAGTTTTTCCTGCACTAACTAAAAGATCTGTTTGACGACATAAAAATGCTGGAATTTGTAAAACATCTGCTACCTCAGCAACTATAGGAGCTTGAGATGCTTCGTGAATATCAGTTAGTATCTCATAGCCAAACTGCTCTTTTATCTCAGCTAAAAGCTTTAAGCCCTCTTCAAGTCCTGGCCCTCGATAGCTCTTTATAGATGTTCTATTTGCCTTATCAAAACTTGCTTTAAAATAGAACTCTTTTGTACAATCTTCATAATATGGGAATAGAGCTTCAGCAATTTTAAATAGATTATCCCTACTCTCAATAACACAAGGACCAGCAATTAAAATCATATATTTTTCCTTTAGCTAATTTTAGTTGAAATAATATCTAAAGAGTCTATTTATGTTTA
>WGFZ01000052.1 GCA_015491955.1 Nitratifractor sp.
AACTTTTGGGACTGATGGGTATTTCGTATGCTCTGTTGGTGAAGCGAATCCTTAAACAATACGAAAATATATACAAAATCAAGGCTAAAGCCTTATAGCTTTCAGCCCAACCGCTAAAGACGATTGGGATTTCAGCTATTTAATTATTAAAAGGAGACTAGAGTCCTGCCTCTTGTATGGCTTCAGCTTGAGCGTGAGCTATGAGAGGGTCTATAACTTGCTCTAGTGTTCCATTATTCATAACATCATCTAGTGCATATAGAGTTAAGCCTATTCTATGGTCTGTGATACGATTTTGAGGATAGTTATATGTTCTAATCTTTTCACTTCTATCACCAGAGCCTACTTGGAGCTTTCTTTGACCCGCTGTTTGGGCTTGTTGCTCTTGCATCATAGCTTCGTGAACTCTCGCTTTTAAAACTTTCATAGCTTTATCACGGTTTTTATGCTGAGATTTCTCATCTTGAATAGCAACGACAATCCCTGTTGGTAGGTGGGTTAAACGTACTGCTGAATCTGTAGTATTTACACTCTGTCCACCACAACCACTTGAGCGATATACGTCCATCTTAATCTCATTTGGCTTTATATCCACTTCAACATCTTCAACCTCAGGAATTACTGCAACTGTTATAGCTGAAGTGTGAACTCTACCTTGAGTCTCAGTTGCAGGAACTCTTTGAACTCTGTGAGTTCCTGCCTCATATTTGAGCTTACTATATACACCATCACCTTTAACCAAGACTATCATCTCTTTGTAGCCTCCTGCCGTTCCCTCAGAAGAGCTAACAATCTCAACTCTCCAGCCTTGAGTTTCTGCAAAGCGTAGATACATCTTAAACATATCTTCTACAAATAAAGCACTCTCATCTCCACCTGCACCAGCACGAAGTTCAAGATATATATCTTTATCATCATTAGGGTCTTTTGGAATCATCAAAACTTTAATCTCTTCTTCCAAAATTGGAAGTTTTGGCTCTAGTTCTGATAGTTCCTCTTTTGCCATATCACCAAACTCTGAATCACTAAGCATTTCACGATTTTCCTGAATTGCTTCTAATATATTTAGATACTCTCTTGCTTTTTCTACCAATAAAGAGATTGAAGACTGCTCTTTACTCAAATCTGTCATTCTCTTAATATCACTAGCAATATCTGGAGAACTTAGTAGTTGATTAATCTCTTCATATCGGTTTATAAAGGGTTGAAGTTTCTGTGCGAACATTAAGAATCCTGCCAATGGAGTAAGAATATAGTCTGAGTTTAACCCAGACTATGATATTTGTAAGAGTTATTAACTAAAAAAGATTAAGCTGCTTCAATACTATTTACTAATTTATGAAGCCTACTAACTTTACGAGAAGCAGTCTGCTTTTTGAGGAAACCTTTACTTACATAGTGGTGTAGTTGCTTATTAGCTACTTTAAATGCCTCTTGTGCTTTAGCTTGGTCTCCAGCTTCTACTGCTTCACGAACACTACGAATAATATTTTTCATACGTGTTCTATAGTAGCGATTACGCTCTGTCTTTACAATAGTCTGTTTAATACGCTTTTTTGCTGACTTGTGATGTGCCATAAACTCAGTCCTTCTCTTTGAAAATTTTTAGAAAAATAGCCTATTTTGCATATAGGGTCTATTAAGTGGACGAATCATATCAAAAAAAGATAAAGAAAAGATGAAGAGTATCTAAAATAGCTTCAGATATAATACTATTTAAAAAAGGTAGCGTACTATGGCAGAACTATTTGGAACAGATGGAGTACGTGGTAAAGCAGGGGAAAAAGTATCTGCTTTTGCCTCAATGAAACTTGCGATGGCAACAGGAATATACTTTCGTCCCAACTCAAAAACAAACAGAATATTAGTTGGTAAAGATACACGTAGAAGTGGTTATATGATTGAAAATGCCATTGTGTCAGGACTTACTGCTGTTGGATATGATGTAATACAGATAGGTCCTATGCCTACTCCTGCTATTGCATTTTTGACAGAGGATATGCGTTGTGATGCTGGTATTATGATTAGTGCAAGTCATAATCCATATTATGATAATGGAATTAAATTTTTTGATACAAATGGAAATAAGCTAAACCGCTTAGTAGAGGAGAAGATAGAGAATATATATTATAATGATGAACTTATCAACTCATCACAAGTTACAGGTAAAAATATTGGTAAATCAAAGAGAATTGATGATGTCATTGGTCGATATATTGTACATATAAAAAACTCATTTCCAAAAAATCTAACTCTAACAGGGATTCGTATTGTTGTAGATTGTGCAAATGGAGCAGGATATAAGATAGCACCAACTATTCTATCTGAACTTGGAGCTGAAGTTTTGGTATTAGGAGATGAACCCAATGGCTTTAATATCAATGAGGGGTGTGGAGCTATGCACCCAGAGGAGTTATCAAAAGAGGTTATACGATATAGAGCTGATATAGGAATTGCACTAGATGGTGATGCTGATAGGCTTGTAATGGTTGATGAGAGAGGTGAGGTTATTGATGGGGATAAACTAATGGGAGTTTTAGCTCTTCATCTAAAAAATCAAGGAAGATTACGTAATAGTGCTATGGTAGCAACTGTTATGAGTAATCAAGCACTAGATGATTATCTCAAGCAAGAAGGAATTAGACTATATAGAAGTAGTGTAGGTGATAAGAATGTTGTGGAATTAATGAAAGAAAAAGGGTTAAATTTTGGAGGAGAGCAGAGTGGGCATATTATATTTAGCGATTTTGCTAAAACAGGAGATGGAATATCAAGTGCCCTACAAGCATTAGCCTATCTTGTTAGTTCTAATAAAAAAGCTAGTAAAGCATTTAATCCTTTTGAGAACTATCCTCAGAAACTTATAAATTTAAATATATCAAAGAAGATTCCTTTTGAAGAGATTGAAGGACTTAAGCAACTTAAAGAGGAGATAGACTCAGAAGGATTGAGACATCTATTTAGATACTCTGGTACAGAGAATAAGATTCGCCTACTCTTAGAGGGAAAAGATTCTGATAAGCTTGAGGAGTTTATGCAAAAGAGTGTTAAATTTTTCAAAAAGGAACTTATCTCGTGAGGGTATGGACAATATTCCTTCTTGCACTAATTGGAACATACTCAATAGACCAAGGGATAAAAGAGCTATTTTTGCAAGGTTATCAGTGGCAAAGTAGCTGTATATCTCTAGAACTTCACCTAAATAGAGGTGTAGCCTTTAGTCTCTTTAGCTCTCTTGGAGTTTGGTTAAAATGGTTACAAATAATTATAATTACTGGACTTTTTATATTTTTTATAAAAGATAGATGGGTAGAAAAGAATCCTTTTCCTTTAGGAATATTATTGGGAGCCTCTATAAGTAACTTAATAGATAGATTTACAAATGGGGCTGTTATCGACTATTTCTATTGGCACTGTGGATTTGATTTTGCTATCTTTAACTATGCTGATGTGATGATAGATATATCAGTACTTTGGCTATTTTTATCATACTGGTATAAGAATAGATTAAAAAAGGGAAAAGATTGAAACGCCTACTAATACTTTTTACTATTTTTGGAACTCTCCTTATAAAAGCTGAAATTAAATCTATCAATATTAAACCTCCATCATTGAAAAAAAATATCGTGGGAAATATAAAAATATTAGACCAAAAAGAGCTAATTTTTGAGAGAGTTGGTAGAAAAAAGTTTAGTGAAATATCAGATTTAGCCTTTTTAAAAAAGAGGCATTGGCTATTTATGCTAAGTGATAAGGGAAAAATATTTAGATTTAAAGCCAATTTTACCGATAAGATTCAAGAACTTCGTCCTTTAGATGGAAATGGACTAAAAGATAGTGATGGTAAAAAGCTAAAAAAATGGCGTAGAGATAGTGAAGGAATGGATTTTGATGATAAGGGTAGATTATTTATCAGTTTTGAGGAGAAACCTCGTATTGCTCAAATTAGCTACGATGGACGTATTCTTAAACAGTTAAAACTACCATACCCTATAAACCAAATGAAGAACTTTCATAGTAAAAATAAGGGACTTGAAGCTCTAGTATGGCACCCAAAGTATGGATTAGTTACAGCAGGAGAGTACCCATTAAAAAATTCGCCTAAAGATATTCAAACTCTCTATTCACTTGATGGAAAACGTTGGCGTTTTAGACGTTCACCAGAATCCAAAAGTGCATTAACAGCACTAGAGGTATTAGATAATGGAAATTTTTTAATACTAGAGCGTTCTGTTAATGGATTTTTTTCACCTATAATCATAACTCTTAGAGAGCTTAAAGTAGAGAATTGTTCAGAAGATGGACTATGTCCAACAAATCTTATTGCACGGTTTGATAGCTCTAAAGGGTGGGTATTAGATAACTTTGAGGGATTGACAAAAGTTGGTAAAGATAAATTTCTTATGATAAGTGATGATAATGATAAATTTTACCAAAAAACTCTCTTTATCTACTTCAAAGTTATCTCAAATAACTAAATTTTAAAGAGATGATAGATTATCCATAAGTGCTTTATGGGTAGCAAGATTACCAGCAACAATCCCCTTATCTCCAAATCTATAAGGCTCTGAGTTAAGATTAGTTACTACTCCTCCAGCTTCTTGTACAAGTAAAATACCAGCTGAAACGTCCCAAGGTTTTAAATCAATCTCATAAAATCCATCAAATATACCTTGGGCTAAATAGCTCAAATCAAGCGAAGCAGCTCCTAGACGGCGAAAGTCTTGGATTTGTGGCAAGAGTTTTGTGAAATTTTCAACCACCCAATGATACTCTACTCCCTTATTGGCTTTAGCGTAAGGAAAACCTGTGGCAATAAGTGAATTTTGTAAATTACTATTCTCTGAGACTCTCAAGCGTCTATCTCCTAGCCACGCTCCCTCTCCTTTTTTTGCCCAAAATAGTTCATCTAAAATAGGATTATAGACAACTGCCATTTTAGCTTCTGCATTTTCCCAAAGCCCTAAAGATATAGCTAAATGTGGAATGGAGTGAATAAAATTTGTAGTTCCATCAATGGGGTCTATATATATAGCTCTATCTAGGTTATAGCTACCACTATAACTCTCTTCACCTACAAGTGTATATCCATCAAACTCCTTAGTAAGAGTCTTTAAAAGATACTTCTCTGTCTCTATATCATATTGAGTAACAAGATCAACTATACCTTTATGCTCTACTATTTTGTGAGAGCTATACCCCTCTTTTACAATTTTACCAGCTTCAATAGCAATCTCTTTTAATCTCTCAATATCAGACATTATCCCAACTCCACTACATAAAATATCTAAAGATTATATCCTTTTGTTATAATCCACTTATGAATATAGAAACATTTTTAAAAATAATTTGGAGTATAGCTCTTGCTATATTGATAGCTTGGTTGGGTAAAGAGGGGTATAGGTCAGCTATTGAGTATG
>WGFZ01000053.1 GCA_015491955.1 Nitratifractor sp.
GAAGTATGAGTATGAGAATCTACTAACAGCCCATCAATTAAATGATAGATTGGAGTGGTTTATGATGCGTCTTATTAGAGGAGCAGGAGTTTTAGAACTTAGTGGAATGAGGAATATAAGCCAACGTCAAACATCTAAAGGTGAAATATATAATCTCATTAGACCACTACTTGATACTCCTAGAAGTGAAATAGAAAAGTATCTAAAGACAAAAGAGATTTATCACTTTTTTGATGAGAGTAATAAAGAGTTAAAATATGAGCGTAATAATCTAAGACCTATACTTAATCCACTCGTTAATGACTACTCATCTAATATAACTAAAACTTTTAAATATTTAGAGGAAGAGAGTGAAATAATACTAACAAATGCTTCACTAAAATATAATAGAGAAAAACTCCGTATATATCATATTAAGAATCAAAAAACTATATCCATAGTAGCTTCTCAAGCTCTAAAAGAGTTAGGATACTTGCTTAGTAGAGCACAAAGAGAGATTTTAAATAGTAAAAAGAGTATAGTAGCAGGGAGAAAATGGGTAGTTGAATTTAAAAATGATAGACTCTTCATAGCTCCATATATTCAAAAAGCTCCACCTATGCCAAAAGAGTTTAAAGAGCAGTGTCGTATATACAAAATTCCAGTAAAAATAAGACCATACATATATAAAGAGGGTATAGAAGTAAAAGAGTTAAAAATGTGATAGTGCAATAAAATAAATAAAGAACTTAAAAAAGTAAATAAATAAATAGGCTTAGGTTCAGACCAAAGTCTGAGCCTAAATAAGTCTATAAGGATTAGAACTTGTAGTAAGCCTCAACACGTACACGTTGTTCCTTAAAGTTAGCAGAGTTAACTCTGTAGTTAGCATAACGATACTCTACGTTAGCATCAACACTACCAATTTTAAATTTATATCCAAGGCGTGTACCCCAAGAGTGTCCAAAAGAACCATATTTAGCATAAGCCAATTCACCATAAGCAGTACCAATACCAGCTTTATAATCAGCATTTAGACGAACAATATTTTGTGTTACTAGATTACCATTAGTATCAGTAATCACATCACCACTACCCTTTAGGAATCCACCAAGAGCATCACCCCAGAATGCACTTTTAGTACTTAGTTTAAGAGGATAGTCACCCTTATTAATATGAGCAAGAGTTAATTTAACATTACCATTACCCTCATTGAAACTCTTACCAATATATGCAGCTTCAGCCCAAGTAGTTTTCGCACCAGTAACAGTACCACCAGCATAAACTAGTTGAAGACCAGTACTTACACCATTATCAAACTTACTCTCTGCAGATGTCCATACAGAATACATATTTTTACTACCATCTACTTTAGGAACATAATATGCACTCATAGAGAGAGTTGTATTAGGAACCCAAGATTTATTGATAGCAGCTAACATAAATAGACCAGATCTGCCAATACGGATAGCTTTATTGTTTCGTGTAGTATTTTTAACCCAAGCACCTACAAGTGTTGTACCAGGAAGAGAAGTATTAGCAACAACAATACCCTCAAAGCTATCATCAAGCACACCTGCACTTCTATAAGACCATGCCCAAGGAGATACAGCTTTAGGAAGTGCTTGACGACCAATCTTAACAGCAGTATTACCACTAGTGTAAGTTAGATATAGTTGAGATAGCTCACCGTCATTTAGTTTGGTACCACTATTGGCACCAGTTATTAGCTTACCACCAGCTACTGCAGGGTTAGCAGCAATATGATTAATACCAAGATTTGTCCAACCAGCAACTTCGGCACCAACACCAAAACCATAATCTAGTTGCTTCTCTACACCAAGAACAACAGCTACAGAGAAACTATTATTATCTGGATCACCCCAATTTTGCTCATCATTACTTTGAGCTTGATATTCGAAACCAATTTGACCCCAGAAATCAGAAGATGCGGGTGCTGCAGGTTCTACGGGAGCGATATCGCCACCTGCGAAGATAATTGTTGAGGCTACTACTGAGAGTAAAAGACCTTTTTTCATTTTGAAACTCC
>WGFZ01000054.1 GCA_015491955.1 Nitratifractor sp.
CCTATTAACTTATCTCCTACTTTAGCTCTTATTATCTCTACTGCCTCTTTAGTATTTGGAGCTATATTTAAAATATCCTCTTGTCCTAAATGAATCCCATCGGCAAACTCAATAAGCTCTATATAATCATTAATAATTAGTTTTCCGCTATAGTTTTTACGTAAAAGTTTTATAGCTTTAACTATCTCATCTTTACTTTTACCCTTAGCTCTATATTGAGCAATTAAAATTTGATTATCTTCTAAAAAAGTAGAAATATCCTCAAGTGAGATATTGAAACTTTCAAGAAGCTCAGTGTCAATAAGAGCATAAATTAGACTCTTTTTCATATATTCTCCTTAATAGTATGAGTATAACAAAATAAGAGAGTAATATTTAGTATAATACCCCATTAAAACCTCTTAATTTTTGAGGCTGAAGGTAAAAGATGACTGATTTATTAATAGGATTTTTAAAAGAGTATAGTTATCCTATTCTATTTTTATGGAGTATTTTAGAGGGTGAAACTGGACTTATAATGGCTGGTATCTTCTCCCACACAGGAGATATGAATATATGGTTATCTATTTTTGTCGCTGGACTTGGTGGATTTACAGGAGATACAATATACTTTTTTATAGGACGTTGGAATAGGAAATATGTCTATAGAAAGTTTACAACTCAGCGTAGAAAATTTGCCCTAGCACATTTATTACTTAAAAAGTATGGTTGGCCAATTATATTTATTCAACGATACCTTTATGGAATGCGAACGGTTATTCCTATTGCTATTGGTATGACAAGATACTCAACAACTAAATTTTTGATTATAAACTTTTTAAGCTCTATTGTATGGTCATCTATTACAATTATCCTAGCGTGGTATTTTGGAGAAGAGATTTTAAAACTTATCCACTTAGCTAAGCAATATTGGTATCTAGCACTCCCATTTGGTGCTTTGATGGCTGGAGGAATATATTACTATTTTCATAAGGTTACACAAAAGTGAAAATTTCAAGAATATCCTTCTTATTTTCTCAGCCTCATCAACCTTTTTTCCTACTAGGGGTAGTAAACGCCATTGTTTTGATGCTACTTTTTACTCTTGGATTTAAAGGAGTTTTTAGTATAGATGTTAGGCTCTTACACGTTTATGGAATGATATTTTTGGTATTTACCAATCTATTTTATGGTTTTACATATACTACTTTCACTCGTTTTAGTTCTCAAGCTCCAATAGAGACAAAAAGTTATCTAAATGTATGGCTATTAAACTTTTTAGCTACATTAAGCTTTTATATCTCTCTCTTTTTCTTACCACTTTTTTATGCAACAGCTATATTGATGGCACTCTCGTTTGCCTTAACATTTAAAAACTATCTTCCTATATATAATAAAGCTTCTAATCCAAAAGATGTTCAATATTGGATATTAATTGGATATGGAATGGGAGCTTTGGCAAATTTACTATTTTTACTTAGTGTGATACCATCTAAATATATCAAAAGTGAGATATTTTTTAATGATGGTATTGAGATTGGAATATATCTATATCTACTATTTCTACCTTCTATTATTGGCTTTAAAATGGTACCTTTTTTTAGTAGAGTTCAAGGGTATATTAAGAGTAAATATCTTCATAGGGTACTTTTTTGGCTTCTCTTTTCTCACGTAATATTATCAGGAGTATATCTTAAAGGGCTCTTTGTTGTTGATTTGATTTTAGCATTTGTATTAATAAGAGAGATTTTCAAAGCCAAGTTACCATTTCCAAATGAAGAGCCTCTTTTATGGGGACTTCATATAGCTATGTTCTGGCTACCTTTGGGATTTTTTGCTAGTGCAGTAGTGGAATTTTTTGAATCTTGGTTTAATTATAGTTCACTCTATATGCCAATACATCTCTTAGCATTAGGTTTTTTGACAACTATATTTATAGCTTTTGGAACAAGAGTAACTTTGGGTCATAGTAGAAGTAGTATGATAGTTGATAGGGTTGGCATATGGATTTTTTATTTAACACAAATAGTACTTTTATCAAGATTTATTTTATCACTTGCCTCAAGTTATGGAACTCTTAGCCCTTGGTTTGATATAAGTGCTACTCTTTGGATTATTCTCTTTTTGCTTTGGCTTGTTAAGTATGGGAAGCTACTATTTTTTAGAGCCAATTAGTCTCTCTTTTTTATGGACTCTTTTAACATCTGCTTCATCTGCTCTATCTCTAAGCGAAGTTTCTCAATCTCTAGGTAAAGTTTCTTATATTCACTATTTGAGATGTTGGAGTTCTCTTGAGCTATGTTAGTATTATCTTTAGGGTTTAAGGGGCTATTTTTATCATTTTCAACAATAACATACTGTACCTTTTTGCCATTTTCTTCAACTACTTCTCCCCTCAACTCATTATTGTTAATCTTTTTTATAACTTTAAAGAGACTTATCTTATCTTCTCTAGCATATATCCAAGCTGGAACTCTTTCCATTTTATTATCCTTTAAAAATTATCTCTCTATATAAAACTAATTTATTGATTTCTATTATATTTACTATTAAAATGAGCTAAAATAGCCAAATTAACAATATTACGGTCTCTTAATTATACTATTTCTTATGATAGTTAAGCCAGAAAGATTATACTTTCACTATTACACTGTGTTAGAAGGAGAGCAAGATATGAAAAAAGTTGCGATTAATGGCTTGGGAAGAATTGGTAAAATGGTGCTTTGGCACTATGTAACTAATCGTCCTAAAAATATAGAGATTGTTGTAGCAAATGGTGGAAGTGGAACAGCAGAGGATTTAGCATATATGCTAAAGTATGACTCAGTTCACGGAGCATTTCCTGCAACTATCACTTATGATGACAATAGTATAAGTATAGATGGTGAAAAGATTAGTATCGTTGATGAGAGAGATCCAGCAAAGCTTCCTTGGGGTGAGTTGGGTGTTGATATTGTTTTAGAGTGTACAGGTCGTTTTGTAGATAGAGATGGAGCTAGTAAACATATTGAAGCAGGAGCAAAAAAAGTTTTAATTTCAGCTCCGGGAAAGAGTATTGATTTAACTGTTGTTTTAGGAGTAAATGAATCATCTTACAATAGTGATGAGCATCATATCTTATCAAATGCTAGTTGTACTACAAACTCTCTAGCTCCTGCTATGAAGGTACTTGAGGAGAATTTTGGAGTTGATAGTGCTCATATTACTACAACACACGCATATACATCTAGTCAAGTAACAATCGATAGAAAAAAACCTGGTAAACATAGACGTGGTCGTGCAGGTGCGGTTAATATTATTCCTACAACAACAGGAGCAGCAAAAGCTACGGTTGAGGTAATCCCAGAGCTTAAAGGAAAAATGACAGCAATGGCTCTACGTGTTCCTGTGCCAGATGGTGCGATTACGGAAATTGTTGCAAACCTTAAAAAAGAGACTACAGTAGATGAGTTAAATGAAGCTTTTGCTAAGGCTTCTGAGGGTGAGTTAAAGGGTGTTTTAGAGTTTACAATGGAGGAGTTAGTATCTAGTGATATTTTAGGAAATCCTCACTCTAGTATTATTGATGGTACATCTACACAAGTATTAGGTGGTAAGATGGTAAAAGTTATGGCGTGGTATGATAATGAATTTGGATATTCAGGAAGATTACTAGAGTTAGCTGATTTGGTAGCTTCTAAGCTATAAAATTTCAAGTGAGACCTTCTTTTAGGCTCACCTATATCTATTTTAAACGTTGAAGTAGCCTAAGAGTAGGGTATCCATCGGCACTCATTCCAAGTTTTGCTTGAACTTTTTGTACTGCTTCACGTGTCTTCTCTCCAATAATTCCATCTATCTTACCTACATCATAACCTCTACTGGCTAATATCTTTTGTAGAGTCTTAACCTGATTACTATTTAGTGAATTGATTCTAGCTCTAGGTTTTAGCATAACAGGGGCTCCAGCTAGACGAGTAGCAAAATATCCAGCAGTTAGAGAGTATAGTAGAGAGTTGTTCCAAGTAAGATATGTATTTTTAAAGTTATCAAATACCAAAAAGGCTGTTCCATCTTTTCCCATAGGAAGAAGTAGTGAAGCTTTTATATTTCCGTGAACTATTCTACCTCTTCTATCTCTAATACCTAAAGAACCCCAATATGATAAAGAGTAGCTTTGTCTAATGCCACTTTTACCCCAAGGCATACTTTTAGGAACTACTACCTCTTTTATCCAAGGTTCACCCCTTTTCCACCCAAGTTGCTTTAGATAGTTAGCAGTTGAAGCTAGGGCATCAGCAGAGCTATGGATTAAATCTCTTTTCCCATCTCTATCAAAATCGACTCCATACTTTATATAATAGCTAGGTAAGAATTGTGTCTGTCCAATCTCTCCTGCCCAAGAACCTCTCATCTCATTTGGATTTAAGTCGCCTCTATCTACAATCTTCAAAGCAGATAGAAGCTCTTTTTGGAACTCTTCAGAGCGTCGGCAGTCGTGTGCTAGGGTTGCAAGAGAGCTTAGGGTATCATCTTTGCCCATATTTTTACCAAAATCGCTCTCAAGTCCCCAAAAAGCTACAATTACTGCCCCTGGTACTCCATAACGGCGTTCAATATCTCTGAAGAGAGCTTTATGTTTTTTTAGAAATTGTCTTCCTTTTTTAAGTCTATATGCCGATATTACTCTTTTAGCAAACTTATTAAATGTTATTGAGAATTGGTGTTGTCTTCTATCTCTTCTAATAACTGATGGTAGATAGTGTACATTAGAGAGTGCCTCATTGATTGTCTCTTGAGATACTCTTTGAGACTTTGCATAGCTTTTAAATGATTTTAACCAACTGTTAAAAGAGCCTCCACACTCAAGAGCAAAAACAGAAGAGTTTAGCCCAATAATTAGAAGTGTTGCTAAGAGTCGTTTCATTTACTATTCCTTTTCATAATATCTTTAGGCATCTTTAAAAAGAGCTGAGCCAATTCTAACCATATTTGAACCACACTCAATAGCTAACTCAAAATCACTACTCATTCCCATTGAGCAGATTGTAGCATTAGAGTTTTTAAGCTCTTCAAATATTTTCCTAGTTGTCTCAAAGCTTTGGCGAACAACTTTTTTATCTTTACTATTTGCTCCAATACTCATAACTCCTTGAAGCTCTATATTATTGAATCTCTCATCAATCTCTTGATATATATCTATAGCTCTTTGAGGCTCTACACCAGTTTTTGTATCTTCATTAGAGCTATTTATCTGAAGCAGACATCTCATCTTTTTACTTTTTACCTTTAGACGTTTATCTAACTCTTGTGCCAAATCTAAAGAGTCGAGAGATTGAAGCAAGAAGGGATTAGTCTCTATTAGTTTATTAATTTTATTTTTTTGTAGCCTTCCAATCATATGCCACTCTATGGGTAAATCCTCAAGCTTTTGGCTTCGCTCTTGGAGTTGTTGGACTTGATTCTCTCCAAAGGCACGTTGCCCAAGGCTATAGAGTGTCTCAATATTCTCTAAGGCTGTATATTTTCCAACGACAACCATCTTAACAATATGGTGTTCATTTACAGCAATTCTTGCTTTTTCAATCCTCTGAATTGTATTATCTAAATTGTTTGCTAATATATCTTTATCCAAAATATTATCCATTCGTTCCTCCTAGTAGTCTATGAAAGTCATTAAAAAGCCCTAAGAACATCAATCCTCCCAATATAATCCAACCAAAAATAGTAAGGTAGTAGTAGGCATTATCATTTAATGGGCGACGAGTTATTAACTCATATAGATTAAACATAATATGTCCACCATCAAGTGCAGGAATAGGAAGTAAGTTTAATACCCCAAGATTTACAGAAATTAGTGCCGTTATAAATAGTAGATACAAGAAACCAGCTTGAGCAAACTTAATCATAATATCAAAAATTGTAATAGGTCCACCTACATTTTTAGTACTAACTTCACCTGTCCCCATCTTTTGAACACCTCTAGCAATCAAAAGAGAAGATTTCTTAGTCTCATTCCAAGCATAAAATAGTGCTTGTGTTGGAGAAAATTCTATTATCGTATCTGCTTTTACCATTGGTGATATACCAATGATTTTACGCTTAATCTTTTGATGAAACTCATTTTTATCATCAATAATCTTACTAGATAGAGTTAGCTTTAAAATCTTATCCCCTCTTTGGATACTCAAAGATATTTTATCTGGAGCTTTTTGAATAGCTTCACCTATTTGGTACCAGTACTTAATGGATTTTCCATCTACACTTAAAATTTTATCTCCACTTTTAACTCCTGCCTCTTGTGCAGGGCTTTTAGGCACTACCTTTCCAACTACTGGAGGGATATAGTCCTTAGCCGCAATAAGTGGAGCTCC
Organism: Nitratifractor sp.; assembly: GCA_015491955.1. Classification (GTDB taxonomy): domain Bacteria; phylum Campylobacterota; class Campylobacteria; order Campylobacterales; family Sulfurovaceae; genus Nitratifractor. The sequence continues at coordinate 6,333 of WGFZ01000054.1, forward strand.
GTGTATAGCTATTATTAAGTATAAGAAAAAGGCTACAAGAAAATTTGCAAATGGACCAGCAACTAGAATAAGAATACGTTGCCAAGGCTTTTTACTATTGTAGCTATCTATATCACTACTTCTAAGTGTAGGGTCGCTATCATCTTGACCTTTCATCTTGACATAACCACCTAATGGTATTAGACTAAATGCCCACTCAGTTTTACAACAATATTTACGAGTAAGAATTTTCCCAAAACCTATACTAAAACGCTCAACTTTTACCCCCATCAAACGTGCAACTGTAAAGTGTCCCAATTCGTGAAAAAAGACAAGAATTGATAGAGCTAACAAAATAAGTATGAAATAGAGAATTATAGACATAGCACCCCAATATTTTTTTGGAAAATTATATCTAAAAGCGATAGATACTATATGAATTTATTTTTTTTTGTTACAATCAAGAATAATGAATTATAAGAAGGAGTATTTAATATGGGGAAAGAGAGAGAAGTGGCTAAAGAGTTTATAGAAGAAGATACTACTAAAAAAGAGGAAGAGATAAGGGATATAGAAGAGATAGAGAGTAATTCTGTAGAAGTAGAAGAAGATATAATAAAAGAGAATGAGCCTATAGAAGATAGTAGTAAAGATACAACACAAGAAGATTCTTTAGATTATGATAATGGCTCTAGTAAAGAGTTGGTTTTAGTAGATACTAAACCTATTGAATCTTTACCAACAAATGAACGTCAAGTACAACTACAAAAAGAGATAGATACGGCAAGAGCCATAGTGAAAAAGGCAGACCAAGAAGTTAAGGATATGATTAGTAGTATCCAAAAAGATATAGATAATTTTGAGCAATATGAAGATACAAAATTAAAGCCTATTATAAAAGAGAGCTATCGCATTCTTAGGAGATTAGATGTGGAGTCTTCCTACAATGAATCAAATCCTCAAATAGATTTAAGAGATGTAGAGGGTGAAGCTCTAGTTATTAAAAATCTTCCTACTGGAAAGGGGAGTGGTTGGATATGGGGACTTTTTGCTTCTATATTAACAGTAGTTGGGTGGTATATCTATGGGGCTTTAAGTTTAGGTCTCCCTCTTATTCCAAAACAGATAAAAGACTTTAGCTTCCTAAAGCCAATTGCCAATAAACTATCTCTATTTATAGACCAAGCTCCAAATAGTGCTACGGGTGAGGGAATTGCTATATTATCAGCAATAGTAATAGGCTGGATTGTATATATGATTGTACGTAATATACGTATATCTAAAAATCAACATATTGTTGAAGATATTATTAAAAGAGCTACACAATATTTTCAGAAAAAAGAGGAGCAGAAAAAGTCTCTACTCCAAGTTGATGAACATATTAAAGCATTAAAAGTTATGCTTGAAAATTCTGAAGTTATTTTAGATGAGAAAAATGCTGGATTACGTAGAGCTATATTTATAGAAAAAGTTGATATAGCACAAAATCTACACCCTAAAAGTTATAAAAATCTTGAGATTCTTCAAGATATTTTAGACTCTATTAATAAAAACTTATCTACCCCTATCTCAATCAATGGAAGATTGACTCAAGATAGTATTGAGAGTTTTGGAGAGTTTAAAAATATAATTGATAAAGAGATTGATAGACTCTATAACTGAGTTTTAAGTGAGTAAAATTTACGATGTAGCTATTTTAGGGGGTGGTGCTTCTGGTTTGATGTTCGCCTCTGAATTATCTTCAAAATATAAAGCGGTATTGATTGATGCCAACAAAGAGCTTGGAGCAAAAATTGCTGTAAGTGGTGGTGGACGTTGCAACTTAACTAATGTAGATATTTGTTCTAAATACTATAGAGGAGACTCCTCCTTTATATCTTCTATACTTAATAAGTACAATAATAGGTGGTTAATTGATTGGTTTGCTAAGCGTGGTGCAAAGTGCCATATTCAAAAGCGTGGTCAGTATTTTTGTATAGATAAAAGTGTAGCTATTATTGAGGCTCTTAAGAGTTCAATTAAGGGTGTAAAGATAGCTAAAGGGACTTCTCTTTTAAGGGTAGAGGCAAAAGATGAAGAGTTTAAACTTATTTTTAAAGATGGTAATTTTTTAATAGCTAGAACTTTAGTTGTCGCTTCTGGTGGGCTTAGTTTTCCAAAACTAGGAGCTAGTTCTATTGGTTTAGATATTGCAAAAAGAACAGGTCATAATATTACTAAAACTTCACCAGCACTTGTTGGTTTTACTCTTCAACCAGAGCAAAATTTTTTTAAAACACTTAGTGGTATATCAATAGAGGTGAAGGTTATAGTAGGAGATAGATGTTGGGAAGATTATATTCTCTTTGCTCATCGTGGTTTAAGTGGTCCTGCTATATTAAATGCCTCTTTATGGTGGGAACGTGGAAAAATCTCTATAGATTTTATCCCTCATTTAAAACTTCAGAGTATAAAAGGTGCAAAGAAGAATATATCTACACTATTAAAACTTCCTAAAAGAGTCTCTAAGGCTCTATTGGAGCATTTAAATATTTTAGATCGTCCTTGTTATCGATTAAGAGATGATGAGTGGAATAGTTTAGAGAGATTACATAATTATAGTTTTGCTCCTGCTGGAACATTTGGTTACTCCAAAGCAGAGGTAACTAGTGGTGGTGTATCAACAAAAGATATAGATGTAGATAGTATGCAAAGTAAAAGAGTTAAAGGTTTATATTTTATAGGTGAAGTGGTAGATGTTACAGGAGAGCTAGGAGGCTATAATTTTCAATGGGTCTTCTCTTCAGCAAAAGTTTGTGCAGATTATATTAATAAACTATGCAGAGTCTAAACGATTTTCTAAGCTTTAAAAGCTTTATAACACCAACTATTTTAGTAGTTTGTTACTACATTGGGGCATTGGGAATGCCTTTAATAGTATTTTATATATCAAGAAGCTCATATTGGAAATCTATAAAAAGATATTTTCCATCAAATAGTTGGCAATATCGTACTATATTTATACTCTTTTTACTATTTGCTGAGATAGCTTGGAGAATATTTATTGAGTTTTTTCTTGCCTATTTTCAGATACGTCAGGCACTACTATATGGTATATAAAGCAAAAAGTTGATAGAATAAGAGGCTCTTCTATAAATCTCTAAGGATATAGCGAGTTACACTATATAAGGGAACTTTTTGATGATTAATAAAAAAAATATACTAATTGCTGCTACAGTAGCAATTTGGCTAACAGGGTGTGGTGGTATCCATTTTGGAGATGCACAAGGTTGGAGTAAAAAGCAAAAAAAAGAGTTTGAAAAGATTTTATCGACAGACAAGTATGCCTCTCTTTGTGAGCTGAAGCCACTCTATATAAAGTATAAGAGAACGCACGATACTAAAATTTTATCAAGACTTTTATATGGATATAGTAATAACTTAGCAAATAGTTGTATAGATATGAGAGCCTTTAAAGATGCACAATCTGCACGTCAAGATCAAAAAATCCATACTAAATTTACACCATATATGCAGAGTGTATCAGCATCTACTATATTCTCCAAACTTAAAGATGGCAAGAAAATTTCAGATATTTTAAAGCCATATATTCCACCTGCTCCTCAATTCCATAAACTTCTTGCTGTTTGGCACTCAGGTGGACTTGATGCTAATCAGAAGAAAAAAGTACGATTAAGTTTAGAGCGTAGTAAACTTACAGAGCCAGACCCCAAAGAGTGGCAAACCTATTTCCTTGTAAATATCCCTGAATTTAGAGTGAGATTCTTTGAGAATGGGCGTAACACCTTCTCTAGTAATGTTGTTGCGGGAAAGCTAAAGTGGCAAACACCTATATTTAGTGCTAAGATGAAATATGTTGCTCTAAATCCAACTTGGTATGTACCTGATAATATTGCAAGAGCAGAGGAGATTCCTCATCTATTAGCAGACCCTAGCTTCTTAAAGCGTAAGAGGATTGTAGTCCTTAAGAGTAATTCACTCAACTCAACACCGGTAAATCCAAAAAGAGTAAAGTGGAGAAAATATCTTACTCCTGAGTGGAAAAAGAAGCCACTTCCATATCGTTTGATGCAACTTCCAGCAAAGGGTAATGCACTTGGTAGAGTTAAATTTATGTTCCCAAATTCAAACTCTGTATATATGCACGATACACCAATGAAATCTTTCTTTAAAAAGAGTGTTAGAGCATATAGCCACGGTTGTATCCGTTTAGAAAAACCAATAGAGATGTTACGTTATCTAGCGGAGCATAACTATCTACAAAAAGATTGGAAAACAGTAAAAGCTGAACTTGAGACTTGGAAGCTAAGAACTGTACGTTTAGTAAAACCAATACCTGTTCACGTTAGATATTTTACTGCTTATGTTCCACAAGGTGGAGGAGTTAGATTCTTCCCTGATATTTATGGATATGATAAGATTATGCAACTAAAAAAGCCACAGCAATAGGTAATGGCAAGTAGAACAATTCAATATAATGGAGACTCTTTTGAGTTATCCTACGAGATAGTTAATCCAAGTGCAAAAAGTACTATTCTATTTTTGCACGGTTGGGGTAGTAACAAGGGTTTAATGCGTCAAACCTTTGGTAAAACTTTAATAAATTATCGTCATATATATATAGATTTACCGGGATTTGGTAATAGCCCCAATGAGCTTTTCTTAACAACACTAGATTATGCCAATATCGTAAAAATATTTTTAAAAGAGCTTAAAGTTGATGCTAGTATGGTTGCAGGACACTCATTTGGTGGTAAGATTGCAACTTTGCTAAATCCTAAATGCCTTATACTACTATCTTCAGCTGGTATTCAAGTACCAAAACCACTATCAGTTCGTATGAAGATTAAACTCTTTAAGCTATTTAAGCTCTTTGGTGTGAATCGTTTAAGAGAGCTTTTTGTTAGTGAAGATGCTAAGGGTATGAATGAGGGTATGTATGAGACATTTAAGGCTACAGTAAATGAGAATTTTGAAGATAATTTCTCCAAAGTAGAATCAAAAGCAATAATATTTTGGGGTAAAGCAGATAGTGCAACACCTCTTTATACTGGTAAAATAATTGCTAAAGAGATTAAAAATTCACACTTCTATCCTCTTGAGGGAGATCACTACTTCTTTTTACAAAATACTAATGCTAAGTATATCGCTACTAATATTGAAAAACATTGCGGGAGCTAATAATGATAAACTATATAAATTTATTTTCATACTTCCTCATATTAGGAGCTTTGGGCTACTATATAATTACAACACTTCAGTGGTATAGTTATCGTTTAGAGCGTGTAATATTCCATCATACTAAAGCGTGGTGGAACTATATATATTTTTTGCTACCCTTTATTAGCTACGATTTTATAATGGTATTTACAAAAAATTATTATGGTTTTATTGTAGTTTTACTATATATTCCACTATTTATTAATTGGGTATTAAAAATAGATAAAAAGCTTGTTTTTACAGGGCGAGTGAAGAGATTTTTTGCTCTTTTAGCTCTTTTTGGAATCTTCTTTGTATTTGTATTTCATATATATACCCTCTTTATTCCAATACTTTTAGCTTGGCTTGTCTCAATGGGAATTGAGAAGATGCTATTTATTAGCTTCTATCGTAAGGCTAAAAAACGATTAGATAGTATGTCTGAGCTAAAAGTGGTGGGTGTAACAGCTAGTTATGGTAAAACAAGTATTAAAAATTTTCTTTCCACAATTTTGGCTCAAAAGTATAATGTCTATGCAACACCACGCTCAGTCAATACTCTTGGTGGAGTAATGAAAGATGTAAATAGTGATTTACCAAAAGATACTGAAATATATATAGTGGAGATGGGAGCTAGAGCTGAAGGTGATATAGATGAGATTACTAAATTTGTTGAGCCTCACTATGCAATAGTTGGTAAGATTGGACCAGCTCATATAGAGTACTTTAAGACACTAGAGAATATCCGTAATACCAAACTGGAGATTATCAACTCTCCAAGGCTTAAAGAGGCTTGGATACACGAGAGTGCTAATGTGAAAGATACAGATACTATCCATAGCTTTGGCTTTGAGATTAAAGATGTTGAAGCAGATTTAGAACAGACTTGTTTTACATTAGATGCAGAGCGTTATTGTGCTAAGATTTTAGGAGCTTTTAATGCTATAAATCTCGCTGGAGCTATTCATATTGCTAAAAGTTTGGGGCTTAGTTCTAAACAAATTAGAGATGGATTAAAAGATATAGAGTCTGTACCTCATAGACTTCAAAGAATTGATGCTGGTGGTAAAGTGATTCTTGATGATAGCTTTAATGGTAATATTGATGGAATGATGGCATCTTTTGAACTTGCAAAGAGTTGGGAAGGTAGGAAGATTGTAATCACTCCTGGTTTGGTTGAAGCTGATGATGAACTAAATAAAAAAGTAGCAGAAAGAGCTAATGAAATATTTGATAAAGTTATTGTAAGTGGTGAGCTAAATTATGAAATTTTCAAGAGTATTATCCCTTCTAAAAAGTTAAGACACCTAAAAGATAAAGCAAAAATGGAGCATATATTAATAGAAGAGACTCAAGCAGGAGACTTAATTCTTTTTGCTAATGATGCACCAAGTTTTGTATAGATTTTTTAGAACCCTATCAAAAAAATTATTTACGATTATATCTCCTCTCTTTGAAGGGGCTATATCTACTATAAAGCCCTTCACAAAATAGCCTTTTTATAAATTAGAAGAGTAGCAAATCTTATACTATTAAGCTCTCTAAGCCTCCCTCATTAATTTTTCTTAAAAATCAGTCTATTATAATGGATTTTTAGTTAAAATCTAAAGCTTTAGGGAAAACATTTGACCCTACTAAAATACTCTTTAAGGTTGGCTTATGAGAGATCTCTTTACCTCATTCAAAGATAATTGCGGATTCGGTCTATTGGCATCTATAGATAATATTCCTTCTCACAAAAATTTAGATGATGCTGTTACAGCACTTTCACGTATGATGCACCGTGGAGCTATTGCTGCTGATGGTAAAACTGGAGATGGAAGTGGATTACTTCTTTCAATTCCTAAGAAGTTTTTTGCCAAAGAGGCAAAAAAAGATGGAATAACTCTTCCTGAACTATATGGCGTTGCAATGATTTTTCATAGAGATGTCCAAGAACTTCAAGTAGTTCGTGAAGTTTGTGAAGCGAATGATTTAAGAGTATATTTTGAAAGAGAAGTTCCGCTTAACACCGATGCTTTGGGTAAACAAGCACTTAGTACACTACCTAAAATTACACAAGTTTTTGTAGTCCCTAACTCACTAGTTGGTACTAGACGTTTTGAGGCACTACTTTATCTATCTCGTAAAGAGATTGAACACCGTTTAAATGATGATAGCGATTTTTATATAGCATCTTTCTCTTCAAGTGTTGTATCGTACAAAGGGCTAGTGATGCCCACACATATTAAAGAGTTCTATATAGACCTTCAAGATAGTGATTTTGAAATATCATATTGTCTATTTCATCAACGCTTCTCTACAAATACACTCCCTCAATGGAAATTAGCTCAACCCTTTAGAACTATTGCTCACAATGGTGAGATTAACTCTGTTACTGCTAACCGTTTTAATGTTGAAGCAAAGAGTGAGCATATTATTAGTGATATTTTTACTACCGAAGAGTTAAATCGTCTTTTACCAATTATTCAATCTCAAATGAGCGATTCAGCAAGCTTGGATAACTTCTTTGAATTTTTAAGAGTTAATGGAGTAGATTTCTTTAAAGCCGCACGCTCATTACTTCCTGCCCCTTGGCAAAATGCTCCACATATGGATGCCGATTTAAGAGCTTTTTATGAATATACATCAACTGTATTTGAAGCTTGGGACGGTCCAGCTGCTGTTAGTATGTGTGATGGTCGTTATATTGGTTGTGTCTTAGACCGTAATGGTTTGAGACCATCTAAATATATTGTTACAACAGATAGACGCCTACTTATCGCCTCTGAGTATGGTGTTCTCCAAATTCCTGATGAGCAGATTGTAGAGCGTGGACGACTCCAATCTGGTGAGATGATGGGAGTAGATTTAAAATATGGAATTGTGCTTAAAAATGATGATATTGATGAGTATCTAAAGCATCGCCAACCATATAGTAAATGGCTCACAAATAATATGGTCTATCTCCAAGAGTATATGAATAATCCTTTCTCAAAAGTAGAGACTCCATCAGATGAGGTTATGGAGGCACGTCAGCGTTACTTTAATATTACTCTTGAGACTATTGAACAAGTTATTGAACCAATGATTAAAGAGGGGAAAGAGGCAACGGCTTCAATGGGAGATGATACTCCATTAGCAGCATTTAGTCAAAAACAGCGTAACTTTACCGATTTCTTCCGTCAAAAATTTGCTCAAGTAACAAATCCTCCAATTGACCCCATTCGTGAGAGAGTAGTTATGAGTCTAAATACTGGTTTTGGTGAGATTCGTAATATCTTAAATGAAGATGAAGAACACGCTAAACGCCTAAAGACAGTATCTCCTATCCTTAGTTATGAAAAACTAATTATATTAGAGGAGTTTGGTACTCAAACAAACCCTAAATATGATGCTTGTTATAAGGCAAAACGTTACTATACTGGATTTAAAGAGGATTTAAAATCTAGTTTAAATAATCTTGTAGAAGAGATTGTAAAAGAGGTTAAAGAGGAGGGTGTACGTACCATTATACTTGATGACCATACTCTAAATGAGACTATTATGGTTATGCCTATTTTAATGGTTGTTAGTCGTTTAAATCACGCTCTTTTAGATGCTAAAGTTAGACATCTAGTTAGTATTATTTGTGTTACTGGTGAAGTTTATGATTCTCACTCAGCTTCAGCATTAATTGCATTTGGTGCTTCAGCAATTCACCCATATCTACTCTTTCAAACAGTAGCATTAATTGAAAGAAGAAAAAATCCTGATGCCGATTTAGCTCCAGTACTAAAAAGAGTTCGTAAGTCTATCAATGCAGGACTTCTTAAAATTATGTCTAAAATGGGAATCTCTACAATTGCAAGTTATCGTAACTCTATGCTCTTTGATATTATTGGTTTAGGTAGAGAGATTACTGATGAGTGCTTTCCTCGTGCAAATGTATTACTTCGTGGACTTGGATATAGCGATATAGAAGAGAGAATTAGACGTTTTCACTCTGAAGCCTTTGATAAAGAGACTAGCAATAGAATATTCCCTTTAAATATTGGAGGATTTTATAAGTATATTGATGGAGCAGAGTATCACGATTTTGCTCCTGCTACAGTTCACGCTATTCACAAATTGGCAATGAGTGGTAAAAAAGAGGATTTTGATATTCTAAAAAATCGTATAGAAAATCGAGATAAAAAATTTATTAGAGACTTTTTTGAGTTTAATAGCGATAAAGAGCCAATATCCATCGATGAGGTTGAGCCAATAGAGTCTATCTTTAAGCGTTTTTGTACCGCTGCTATGAGTTTAGGTTCTATCTCACCAGAAGCTCACGAGTGTTTAGCTGAAGCTATGAATAGAATTGGTGGACGAAGTAACTCTGGTGAGGGTGGAGAGGACTCTGCTCGTTTTGGCACGCTTAAAAACTCTAAAATTAAGCAGATTGCTTCTGGACGTTTTGGTGTAACACCCGCATACCTAAGAAGTGCTGAAGAGCTTCAAATTAAAGTAGCTCAAGGGGCAAAACCAGGTGAAGGTGGACAGCTTCCTGGGCATAAGGTAAATCCATTAGTTGCTAGATTACGCCATACTACACCAGGAGTTACACTAATCTCTCCACCACCACATCATGATATTTACTCTATTGAGGATTTGGCTCAACTTATCTTTGACCTTAAACAGATTAATCCAGATGCAAGAGTGGCTGTTAAACTTGTTTCAACTGCTGGAGTTGGAACTATCGCTGCTGGAGTTGCTAAAGCTTATGCTGATAAGATTATTATCTCTGGAGCTGATGGTGGAACAGGAGCCGCACCAATTGGCTCTATTAAGTTTGCAGGAAACCCTTGGGAGCTTGGATTAATTGAAGCACACAACGCTCTTAAAGCTAACAATCTTAGAGGAATGGTTAAGATAGAGACTGATGGAGGTCTTAAAACAGGTATGGACGTTGTAAAAGCTGCTATATTTGGAGCTGAGAGCTATGCCTTTGGAACTGGTGCTTTGACTGTAATTGGTTGTAAGATTTTACGAATTTGCCATCTTAATCGCTGTACTGTTGGAATTGCAACTCAAGAGGAGAAGCTAAGAGAACATTATGAAGGTAGTGTTGAGAGGGTTATAAACTACTTTACACTACTTGCTAAAGATGTTAGGGAGATTCTTGCCTCTTTGGGATATAAAACATTAGAAGAGATAATTGGAAAAACAGAGTTACTTAAAGTAATTGATGACCCTTTTGCTAAGAAGTTTGAGCTTGAGAGTCTATTAGTTCGTTTAGATGGTGTAAATACAGCTCAAGTAGATAGAAATGAGCCTTTTGATAAAAATAGTTATGAAAAAGAGATTTTACAAGAGGTAATGTCAGCAATCAAAAACCCTTCTGAGAGTATTGTATTAGAAAAAGAGATTAGTAATTTAAATAGAAGTTTTGGAACTCTAATATCTGGTGAAATTGCTAAATATTATGGAGATAAGGGCTTACCTGATAGAACAATTGAGTTACATCTTCGTGGAACAACAGGACAATCTCTTGGAGCATTCCTTAGTAATGGTCTTGGACTCTATGTACACGGTGCAGGAAATGACTATGTAGGTAAAGGAATGCACGGAGGTCGTATTATCATTACAGGTGATAAGAGTGGAGAGGAGTTCTCTTTAGCAGGTAACACTTGTCTATATGGAGCAACTGGTGGAAAACTATATGTAGCTGGACAAGTTGGGGAGCGTTTTGCTGTACGTAATTCTGGAGCTGTTGCAATAGTTGAGGGTACTGGAGACCACGCTTGTGAGTATATGACTGGTGGAGTTGTCGTAATTTTGGGAAGAACAGGTGTAAACTTTGGTGCTGGTATGACAGGTGGAGTTGGTTTTGTTTACGATATGGAACACGAATTTGTAGAGAATATCAACCGTGAACTCATTGAGGTACTTAGAATTGATACTGAAGATACAGATATTGAACGCTACTATCTCAAAAAGCTTCTAAAAGATTATTATAATGAGACTCAAAGCCAAAAGGCTAAAGAGATTTTAGATAATTTCCGTGTTGAGATTCGTAACTTCTGGCTAGTACGTCCTAAAGATATGAAAGCACCATTTAAGATGATTGTTGAGGAGGGAGAGTAAGATGCTAAAGTTTTTTGATTTAGAACGAATCGATGCACTCAAACGTGATGTAGTGGTACGTACAAAAGATTATGATGAGATTTATGAAATATTCCGTCCTGAAAAGGCTAGTGAACAGGCTGAACGCTGTATTCAGTGTGGAGACCCATATTGTCATAATGGCTGTCCACTTCATAACTTTATTCCCCATTGGCTTAAACGTACTGCTGAAAATGATTTAGAGTTTGCCTTTAAACTCTCTAATGAGTCCTCTCCATTTCCAGAAGTTATGGGGCGTATTTGCCCACACGATCGCCTTTGTGAAGGCTCTTGTACACTAAATGATGGGTATGGAGCTATTACAATTGGCTCTATTGAAACTTTTATTAGTGAAGAGGGTTTTAAAAGAGGGTTGCGTCCATATTTTAATAAGAATAAGTGTGGTAAAAAAGTTGCAATTATTGGGGCAGGTCCCGCTGGTCTATCTGTGGCAACATTCTTGCTAAGAGAGGGTGTTGATGTTGAGATTTTTGATAAACAAAATCGAGCAGGGGGTTTATTAACTTATGGAATCCCTGGTTTTAAACTCAATAAACAGGTGATTGAGCGTCGTGTTAAATTGCTAGAAAAAGCAGGTGCTGTGTTTCATCAAAATGTCGAAGTTGGTAAAGATATTAGTTTTGATACTCTTGTTGAAAGTTTTGATGCAGTATTTATAGGTACTGGAGCTACAAAGGGTCGTCGTCCTGGAATAAATTCAGAAGATGCTAAAGGGTGCTATTTAGCAATGGAGTATCTTGTAGATATTCAAAAGAAGAACTTTGGTGAAGAGCGTGAAAACCCTATTGATGTTAAGGGTAAGAGAGTTGTAGTAATTGGTGGTGGTGATACTGCTATGGATTGTGTTAGAACAAGTTTAAGAGAACAAGCAAGTAGTGTTAAGTGTCTATATCGACGTGATGCTCATAATATGCCAGGCTCTCGTAAAGAGTACATCAATGCTAAAGAGGAGGGTGTAGAGTTTGAGTTTTACTGCTCTCCTAAAGAGATTTTAAAAGATGAAAATGGTGCTGTAATTGGTGTTGAGATGATTAAAACTCGCTTGGGTGAGCCAGATTCTACAGGTCGTCAAAGAGTAGAAGAGATTCCAGCTAGTGAATTTACTCTACCTGCTGATGTTATAATATTTGCTTTAGGATTTGACCCTGTTACTTATCCATTCTTAGCAGAGAATGGAATTGAAACAGATAAGTGGAGTGGTATTGTTGTAGATGAGAATTATGAGACAACAAAAGTTGGAGTATATGCTGGTGGAGATTGTCATAGAGGGGCTGATTTAGTTGTAACAGCTGTAAGAGATGGTAGAGAAGCTGCCAAGGCTATAGTTAAAAAGTTTAGGCTTGAGGTAAATTAATAGCTTCTATGAATGATTTTTATAGAGCCTCTATAGAAGCTTCACACGAGGCGATGAGGCTAATTAGAGATAGAGAAAATATATCCCTTTTTAGTAAAAATGGTTTTGTTGGAGCTGGTGGGGATATTAGTAGTGGTCTTGATTTAGAACTTGAGAGAATCTTTGTTAAATATCTAAGCAAGTTTGGAAAGATTGATTCAGAAGAGTCTGGCTTGATAGGAGATGGTAAAGATAGTATTATTTTAGACCCTCTTGATGGAAGTAGTAATGCACTAAGCCATTTTCCATACTATGGTGTATCTATCGCAAGATTAAATGCTCAAGGTATCTTAACTGATGCTTATGTAGCTAACCTTGCAAATGGTGATATATTCTATCTTGATGATAATGAAGAGGCACTTCAAGGCTCTTTATTTAACAATGATTGGAAAAAACCAATATTGGCTCCAAATCCAGAGATTGGTATATTTGAAAAGGCTTATGCTTATCCTAAGATAGTATCAGCACTTGATGAAGAGGGATTGAAATTTAGAACTCCTGGAGCTGTAGCCCTATCACTAGCTTATACTCATACTCTTAACTATTTTATATTTATTGGTTCTTATCGTCTCTATGATTTTGCAGCTGGTCTAGCACTCTGTAAGGGTATGGAGATTGAAATGACACAAGATTATATTATTATAGCTAAGGATATTGAGATTTTAAAAAGAGTTAGTATGGTTGTAAATAGTGCTTTAAGTAGTGAGGATATAGATGGCTAGTGGTTTTTTTGCACTTTTTGAAGATGTTGCTTCATTGATGGACGATGTAGCAATAATGAGTAAGACCTCTGCTAAACAGACTGCTGGAGTTTTAGGTGATGATTTGGCGGTCAATGCAAATAAAGCTTCTAACTTTCCACCTTCAAGAGAGTTACCAGTTCTTTGGGCAATTACCAAAGGCTCATTTATAAATAAACTTATCCTCTTACCATTTGCCTTTTTATTAAGTGCTTTTGCCCCTTGGATAATTATACCTATATTGATGCTAGGGAGTATATATCTAGCTTATGAGGGAATGGAGAGTATTATTGGGTGGATATTTCACCATAAAAATAGCCAAGATGATAAAAGTGATATTTCATCTTATGATGAAAAGAAGGAAAAAGAGAAGATTCGCTCTGCTATTTTAACTGATTTTATATTGTCTATTGAGATTGTAGTAATAGCATTAGGAACCGTTACTAATTTTCCATTAAGTGTACAAATTCCAGTAGTAACAATAGTAGCATTTTTGGCAACTGTTGGAGTGTATGGTATTGTCGCCTTGATTGTAAGATTAGATGATATTGGATTGGTACTAATTAATAGTAGTGGTGGATATGGATTTAGAGCAAGAGTAGGTGAGCTTATGGTCTCTATGCTACCTAAAATTATACAAGCTCTTAGTATTATTGGAACTTTTGCTATGCTTTTAGTATCTGGAGGTATCTTTTTACACCATATTAGCCAAGTTCATAAATATCTTCATATATTCCCATCTCTTTTATCGGAGTTGATAGTTGGTATGTTTGTTGGTTTAGTAGCTGTTGTGCTTAGTTCTATATTGCACAAAATATTTAAATAACTTATAATTCAAATAAAAAAGGCTCATAAAATGTCTCTATGTACTTATGATAGACTTAAATCTGTACTATTTAAAGTTGATCCAGAAACTGCTCATACATTAGCAGGGATTGCACTAAAAGCTCTTCCTCTTTGTCCACCTGCTTATAATATTATGATTGATAGAAATTTTATAGACAATAAAGCTCTACATCAAAATCTATGGGGGTGTATATTTAAAAATCCAGTAGGTTTAGGAGCAGGTTTTGATAAAAATGGCGATTATGTAAAAGCAACCCCAGCACTAGGCTTTGGTTTTACTGAGATTGGCACAGTAACTCCACGTCCACAGCCTGGAAATCCAAAGCCTAGACTCTTTCGCTTAGTTGAAGATAACTCTTTACAAAATGCTATGGGTTTCAACAATAAGGGGTCATACTATATGATTCAACGTCTCAAAAATCTTAAATTTTTTGATTATCCAATAGGTATAAATATTGGTAAAAATAAGCTTACTCCAGAAAAAGAGGCTTTAAATGATTATGAGACTCTGTTTAAAGCCTTTAAAGATTATGGTACTTATATAGTTATAAATATCTCATCTCCAAATACTCCTGGTTTGCGTGATTTACAAAATGAATTATTTATTAAAGAGGTCTTTAAGATTGGAAAATCTATCACAAATAAGCCTATTCTACTGAAAATTGCTCCAGATATGAGTAAAGAAGAGGCCTTAGAGTTGTGTCGTGTAGCTATAGAATCTGGAGCCTCAGGAATTATTGCTACTAATACAACTATCGACTACTCTCTATCTCCAAGAGCCAAGAGCTTTGGTGGAATTAGCGGAGCTTTGTTGAAAGAGAAATCAAGAAATCTATTTGAAGCCATTGGAAAAGAGTTTTATGATAAGACTACCCTCATCTCCGTTGGTGGAATAGATAGTGTAGAAGAGGCGTATAGACGCATTCGTATGGGTGCTACACTTGTACAAGTATATAGCCTTCTTATATACGAAGGACCCACACTTATTCACAACATCAACGAAGGTCTATTAAGACTCTTAAAAGCAGATGGATTTGATAATATCTCTCAAGCTATAGGAGCTAATTGGAGGTAGAAATATTAAACTACTCTCTCCTAGAAGACTTATATCTAGTACAAAACTATGAAAATAATAAAAAGTTAATTAAAGCTTTTCATAATTAGATTATTGATAGATTTGTACTTCAATAACTATAAAGAGAAGTAAGTAAGATTTGAGTTATTAATGAGTACTAATCTCTACCCTTTTTATATAGTAATATTCTTTAATACTTTTTAAACAAATAATATAACATTAGGAGAAAACCTTGCAAATACAAGAGATACTTAAAGACTCTAACTATACATTAGAACAATTTGATAAAAGTTATATAGAAGAATTAGAAAGTAAAATTTTTGAAAAAGAGTTAAAAAGCGGAAAAGCTCCTTATGTAAAGTGCCTTGTAAGAAAAAAAGACATCAAACTTACTCCTGAGGAAATTGTTAGACAACTTTATATAATGAAACTACACAATGAGTATGGTTATGATTTGGAGAGAATGCAAGTTGAGTATCCTGTGCATTTTGGAAGAGAAATAAAAAGAGCAGACATCGTTATCATAAGCAAGATTGACCCTACGGCTATTGATATCATAGTTGAGCTTAAAAAACCAAAACTTAAAGATGGGAAAGAGCAACTAAAGAGTTATACTCACGCAACTGGAGCTAAGATAGCAGTCTGGACAAATGGACAGCAAATCGAGTATTTTCATAGAAAAGATCCAAACTATTTTGAGCATATACCAGATATTCCAAAGGCAAATCAATCACTAAGAGATATACTTGAAAAAAGAGTTTCCTATCAAAAGTTAGAAGAGTTAGATAAATTAAAACAAGGCTCTAACCTAAAAGATATTATTTTAGATATGGAAGATGAAGTTTTAGCAAATGCCGGTGTTGATGTATTTGAAGAGATATTTAAACTTATTTATATAAAACTTTTTGACGAACACCAAACAAAAAATGGTTTTACAAGACATTTAGAGTTTAGAGATTATGGAGAAAGCGACCCTGAACTAAAAGAGAAGATTCAAAAACTTTTTGATGAAGCCAAAAACAGGTGGCAAGGTATATTTAGTGATGATAGTAAAATAGAACTTAGCCCTTCACACCTATCAATCTGTGTAAGTTCCCTACAAGATATAAAGTTTTTTAACTCAAACTTTGAAGTAATAGATGATGCTTTTGAATATCTAATCAACAAAACAAGCAAAGGCGAAAAGGGGCAGTTTTTTACTCCACGATATATAATAGATATGTGTGTCAAGATGTTAGACCCTAAAGAGAGTGAAACGATGATAGATACTGCAAGTGGAAGTTGTGGTTTTCCTCTTCACAGTTTTTTACATGTAAAAGAGAAAATCTGTAATGAGCTTGGAATTGATAATGACCTCATAGCCACTTCAGATAATCCACGAATTACAGAATATGTTCAACAAAAAGTTTTCGGAATAGACTTTGATGAAAAAACCGTTAGAGTAGCAAGAATGTTAAATATTATTGCAGGTGATGGACACACAAATGTATTACATCTAAATACTCTTGATTATGAGAGATGGAGTGAAAAATTAAATGATGAATATTGGCAAGATAAATATTTTGAAGGGTGGCAAAGATTAAGACGACTTAGAGCAAATAGAAACTCAAATAGAGATTTTAATTTTGATATATTAATGGCAAATCCACCATTTGCAGGAGATATAAAAGAGAGTAGGATACTTAGCAAATATGAGCTTGGCAAAAAACCAAATGGTAAGTGGCAAAGTAAAGTAGGTAGAGATATACTTTTTATAGAGCGAAATCTACAGTTTTTAAAGTCGGGTGGTAGAATGGCAATAGTCTTACCACAAGGAAGATTTAACAACTCCAGCGATAAACATATAAGAGAGTATATAGCTGAACATTGCCGAATAGTTGCAGTAGTAGGACTTAATGGAAATGTCTTTAAACCTCACACAGGAACAAAAACATCTGTGCTTTTTGTGCAAAAATGGGACGATAAACTATGTCCTAAAAAAGAGGACTATCCAATCTTTTTTGCTACTATGCAAGAGCCATCAAAAGATAATAGTGGGGATAAGATTTATCATAAAAACGAAGATGGAAGTTATAAATTAGATACTCACGGACATTTAGTAGTAAAACACGACCTTTTTAAGGTAACTTTTAACGATGGCACAACTACAAATGATGGTATCGCTGAAGCATTTATAGAGTTTGCTAAAAAAGAGGGGCTTAGCTTTGTGGGAAAGTAGATAGCCCCTTTGATGAAGCCAAATATAAGGCTTTGTTGGAGGGGTTGGAAATCACAATTTTTAATAGTAAAAAAATTTTAAAAGATAATGAAGAGTTTAGATTAGATGCTGAATATTATAACAAAGAGTATATAGACATATATAGTAAACTTGAAAATTCATATAAATTAGCAGATATTACATATATGTCAGATTTATCTACTAATGGTTCATTTGCAACTGTAAAAAAGATAATGAGTAATAATGAGCCAAAAGTTATACCTTTCATTAGATCTGGAAATTGTGGAGATACATTTATAAATTTAAATGATTTAGAGCATATTTCAGAATTGTCACATAGTAACTTACCAAAATCTACAACCAAATTATATGATATTATGATGGCACGAAAAGGGAAAATAGGTGGAGCTTCAATAATTACTAAAAACGAAGTAAACTTCAATTG
>WGFZ01000055.1 GCA_015491955.1 Nitratifractor sp.
TATTCGTTAATCCTATCCTTTATCTCTCTTGCCATTTGTGATATATTTTGAATCTTTTGATTAGGTCTTAGTGTCTCATCAAGCAAAATTTTAACAAATGCAGAGCCTACAATAACACCATCAACCCCTTTAGCTTTTGCTTTGGCTGTTTTAGGATTTACTCCAAAGCCTACATATACAGGAGTCTGTGTAGCTTGGCGAATTTGTGAAATGACTCCACTTAACTCTTCACTCTGTCCACTACCAGTTATTCCTGCATAGGCAACTAGATATATAAATTTTTGAGCTGTTTTTGAAATCATCTCTATACGCTTAGGAGTATCTGTTGGAGCTATAAAGTCTATTAGATTTAATCCTGCCTCCTCAATATCTTTTTTATAAGGAGTAGCCTCTTCAAATGGAAGGTCTGGGATTATAAAGCCATTTACTTTTGTCTCTTTAGCTTTTTGTATAAAGGTATCCACTCCTTTGTGATAAAAAGGGTTAAAATAGCCCATCCATAGTGTATCTATATTTGGAGCTATCTCTTTAGATACTTCAAAAAGATGCTCAAGTTTAAATCCCTTTTGTAGTGCTAAGAGATTAGCTTTTTCTATTATTGGTCCATCAGCAACAGGGTCGGAAAAAGGGATACCAAGCTCTAGCGTATCAACTCCTGCCTCTGCTAAAGCAAGAGCTAAATCTATGGTAAAAGAGCGGTCAGGATAACTAGTAGTAATATAAGCAACAAGTCGTTTCACAAAAAAATCCTATTAGTGTGATAAATTTGAGTATATTATACTGATTTTGGATAAAATCGCTTTAGATAAAAGAGGGAGTCTTTGTAATGAGTATTCAATCAGCACCTATTCAAAAGAAGGTAACTGTTAAAACTATACAAGCTAGAAAGGGTAAAGAGCCTATAACTATGCTTACAGCTTATGATGCTCTTTTTGCTGGAATTTTTGATGGGGAAGTGGAGATGATTTTAGTTGGTGATAGCCTCAATATGAGCTTTTATGGTGAAGCAGATACTCTTAGTGCAACTCTTGAGCAGATGATTTATCACACTAAGGCTGTTTGTAAAGGTGCTAAGTTCCCTTTGATTGTATTTGATATGCCATTTGGTACATATACAAATTCTAATCAGGCACTTGAGAGTGCTACAAGAGTTTTTAAAGAGACTTGTGCTGAAGCAGTTAAAATAGAGGGTGGACGTGAAAAAGCATCTATTGTAAAGGCTCTAAGTGAAAATGGTATAGCTGTAATTTCTCATATTGGTCTAAAACCTCAATCTGTAAGAGCAGATGGTGGCTACCGTGTACAAGGACGGAGTGATGAAGAGGCAAAATCTCTTATTGAAGATGCTTTAGCATTAGAAGAGGCAGGAGCCTTTGCTCTACTTCTTGAGGGTATGAGTGCTAAAGTAGCTACTGAAATTACAAAAAGAGTAAAAATTCCTACAATTGGAATTGGAGCTGGTAATGGAACTGATGGGCAGGTTTTAGTTTGGAGTGATATGTTTGGATTTTTTGAAGCCTTTAAACCAAAGTTTGTAAAGCGTTATCTAAATGGAGCGGAGTTGATACGCAAAGGGCTTAGAGAGTATAGAGAAGATGTAAAGAGTAGAAAATTCCCAGATAGTGAACACTCCTATCAATGATAAGGTTTTATTAATGGAACGTATTGTTGAAATTGAGCGTTTTGAGGGGGAGGGGCGTTATGAGCAGAGCCTTCGTCCATCAAGTTGGAGTGAATATATTGGTCAACAGAAGATTAAAAAGAATCTTCAAGTCTTTATTAAAGCCTCTTTAAAACGTTCCGAGGCATTAGACCATATTCTATTTTTTGGACCTCCAGGGCTTGGAAAGACAACACTAGCAAATATTATCTCTAGTGAGATGGGGAGTAATATCAAGACAACAGCGGCTCCTATGATAGAAAAATCTGGAGATTTAGCAGCACTTTTAACAAATTTAGAAGAGGGTGATATTCTATTTATAGATGAGATTCATAGAATGAGTCCTGCTATTGAGGAGATTTTATATCCTGCTATGGAGGATTATCGACTTGATATTATTATAGGTAGCGGTCCAGCAGCTCAAGCGGTTAAGATTGATTTGCCACGCTTTACTCTAATTGGAGCAACTACAAGAGCAGGAATGTTGTCAAACCCTCTTAGAGAACGATTTGGTATGCACTTTAGAATGGAGTTTTATACACCTAAAGAGTTGGCTAAGATTATAGAACAAGCGAGTAAAAAGTTGGAGATTGGAATAGAAGAAGATGGCTCTTTAGAGATTGCTAGACGAAGTAGAGGGACTCCAAGAATAGCTCTTAGACTACTTAGAAGAGTTCGAGACTTTGCTGAAGTTGCTGATGAAGATGTGATTTTATTAAAAAGAGCCAAATATGCCCTAGATCAATTAGGTGTAAATCATTTAGGCTTTGATGAGCAAGATATTCGTCTGCTTGAGCTTTTGGTATCTGCTAAGGGCAGACCTATGGGGCTTAGTACAATAGGTGCTAATTTGAGTGAAGATGAAGGAACTATTGAAGAGGTAATTGAGCCATATTTGATTGCAAATGGATATATTGAGCGTACAGCAAGAGGGCGTATAGCAACAACTAAGAGTTATGAGTTATTTCGTTTGACACCTCCTTATAAAAATCAAGAGGTACTATTTGGATAAGAGAAGTTTTTTTGTTTTAATTTTATTTACTCTATCTCTTTGGGGTGCTTATTCTATCTATGCTCCATTTATTTTAAGTATGGTTGTAGCTGTTCTTTTGGCAATGGCTACAACAAATTTAACACAGTATTTGGCAAGGACACTACGCTCTAGGAAATTAGCAACTATTGTAATGGTTATTTTTCTTATTTTAATTATCTTAGCACCACTTATTTATATTGCTACAAATGGTGTTGAGTATATTAGCCATTTAGATAAGGATACTATTAGTAGAGTCTTTTTAAAAATAAAAAGTTTAACTAATCACATACCTTATATAAATCACTGGGTAGATGAGTATCTTCAAGTTGATAAAATAAGTCCTTATCTAAAGGAGATAACTCTTTATGTTACAAAGATGGGTAGTAAGGGAATTGGCTTTTTAAAGAATATCACTTTGGTAATTACATTTTATGCAGTAGTAGTCTATTATCAAGAGCGTTTTCTTATTTTGTTAGAGGCTCTAATCCCAGCACCTCCAAAAGAGAGCCATGAAATGGTAGATGAGGTAGCCTCTACTATGGAGGTTGTAATATACTCTATTATTATGACTGCTCTTTTTGAAGGGCTTTTATTTGGTATCTTTATAAGCTATTTTGGGTTTGATGGATTATTATTTGGGGCTATTTATGGATTTGCTTCACTTGTACCTGTAGTTGGGGGTGCTTTGGTATGGGTACCAAGTGCATTATATGCTTGGACAAAATTTGGTGGGAATACTGCTTTTTTGATAGCAGGTTATTCAATAATAGTTATCTCTGTAATTGCAGATACCTTTGTAAAGCCAATATTTATTAAAATGATTAAAGAACAGCTTTTGCATGTTAAAATTCGTGTGAATGAGCTAGTAATATTTTTCTCAATTATTGCAGGAATGAGTAGTTATGGTTTTTGGGGAATGATTTTAGGACCTGCTATTACAGCCTTTTTATTTGCATCTACTAGAATATATCTATCTTATAGTAATGGTATTGATTTATAAAGAGGTGTATAATACAAAATTATATTTTAAGCGTGTTATAATTTACAAATATTAAAAGAATATGGAGAATATATTATGAGAATCCTCATTATTGAAGATGACCCAGAGTTGGCAATGGTTTTGAGTAGTTATCTTCAAAAATATGGTATGGAAGTTACGACAGTTGAGGAGCCTTATCTTGGTTTATCTACCCTAACACAGCAAGAGTTTGATTTGGTAATTCTAGATTTAACTCTACCTGGAATGGATGGTTTAGAGGTTATAGAGAAGATTCGTGAGAAATCACAAATTCCTATTATTATATCTTCAGCACGTGATGATATTACAGATAAAGTTATAGGAATGGAAAAGGGTGCAGATGATTATATGCCTAAGCCTTATGACCCAAGAGAGCTTGTTACTCGAATTAAAACTATATTAAGAAGAACAGGAGCTACTAAAAAGAGCGAGGTTCCTATATTTAATTTAAATAGAGATGGAAGAGTAATCTACTTTAAAGATATTCCACTTGATTTAACTGCTGCTGAGTTTGATGTTCTATCTATGCTTATTCAACATATCAACAGCTCAGTGAGTAGAGAACAACTCCTTTATGAGAGTGAACATATTGATGATGAGAGTTCTATTAAAAATATAGATGTTATCATCTCAAGAATTCGTAAAAAAATAGATAAAATTGACCCAGAGCATAGCTATATAAAACCAGTACGTGGTATAGGTTATCTATTGACAGACAAAGTATGAAAAACGTATCAGTTAATACCTTTATACATATAATTTTTGCTATTGCTATTATAGTATTGGGTGCAACTTTTTACTATCTTCTCTCTTCAGGAAAGGAGCAAAGAGAACTTCAAAAAATTAATCGTTATAAGATGATTTCTGATAATTTCTTGCTAGAAGAGAACTTAGATAAAGATAGTCCACTGCTTAAAAGAGTCTATAAAAAGTATGACCTTGTACCAATAGATGCTAAAAATGTAAGAAAAGAGATTGAGACTAAGGGTCGTACTATATTTAGTGGAAGGTCTATATATGGAGATGTTAGGGTATTTAAAATTGAAAAAAAAATATATATATATGTTGATCGTTATGACTATACTCTAATGTTACTTGATAAACACCCTCAAGATTATATATATGAACTACTACTAACTATTGCAACTATTTTGGTACTTCTATTATTGTTTATGTATGTAATGGTACTTCGTAAACTCTATCCTCTTAAAAAACTTCATAATCAAATTGAGCGTTTTGCTGTGGGTGATTTAGATATTAAGATTGAAGATAGTGGAAGCGATGAGATTGGAAAGATTGCAAAGAGTTTTGATAAGGCAATAAAGCATATTAAACAGCTTATGAGTTCAAAAAATCTATTTATGAGAAATATTATGCACGAACTTAAAACTCCTATTACTAAAGGTCGAATTGTTGTAGAGACAATTGATGACCCTATGGCAAGAAAGGTTTTAATTAATGCCTTTGAGAGAATGAATGAGCTTATTAGTGATTTAGCAGAGGTTGAGAGAATCACAATGTATAACTTCACTCCTAAAAAATCTGATACAACCCTACAAGAGGTCTTTAAAGAGACTGAGAGAATGTTGATGGCAAATAGTGATAAGTATAGTATTAATTATAATAATCGCCCTTTATATACTGATCTTAATCTTTTAGCTCTTGTACTTAAAAACCTTATGGATAATGGTATTAAGTATAGTCCAAATAAACACGTAAGAGTAGTTACAGTAGGTAATAAAATTGAAGTTAGGTCTCTTGGTGAACCTCTGAAGGAGGAGTTAGCCTACTATATTGAGCCATTTAGTCAAGAGGAGAAGCGAAGTAATGGCTTTGGATTGGGATTGTATATAGTTTCAAATATTTTAGAAAAACTTAATTACCAATTTCGCTATCACTATGAGTATAAATTAAGGGAGAATGTCTTTGAAGTAGTTATAGATTAAAGTAATAACTATCTTATATCACTCTATAATCTCTAAAGTATTGAGTAATTGAAACTTTTTTAGTCTCTTTTTATATCGCTATAATTGGACAATATATCTCTATATTAGGAGAAGGATTTGCAAAAACTTCCAATAGGCATACAGACATTTGAAAATATAATAGAAGATAATTACCTATATATAGATAAAACCAAGGAGGCTTTTGATTTAATCAATAGCTATAAATATATATTCCTCTCTCGACCTCGCAGGTTTGGTAAATCTCTCTTTCTTGATACACTCCAAAATATCTTTGAAGCTAAAAGAGAGTTATTTAAAGATTTGTATATCTATGATAAATGGGATTGGAGTATCACATATCCAGTAATTAAAATTGATTGGGCAGGTAATTTTAAGAGCCTTGAATCTACTCAAAGAGTAGCAAAAAAAATACTCAAAGATAATCAAAAAAGATTAAAAATTGATTGTGATATAGATGAAAATGCCTCCTCTTGTTTTGCCTCGTTGATACAAAAGTGCTATGAGAAATATAACCAAAAAGTAGTAGTTTTAATAGATGAGTACGATAAACCAATCTTAGATAACCTTGATAATATCGATAGAGCCAA
>WGFZ01000056.1 GCA_015491955.1 Nitratifractor sp.
TAATGCTTTCTTATTTGTAGGGTCTATTGCCAAGGCTCTTTTTGCATACTTTTGTGCATTTTTTAAATCACTTGTACTTATAGCCTTTTCACTCATAGATATGTACTTCTCTATTGATTTTGCCTTAGTTTCTTGAAGTATAGGAGCTTTTGTTCCTGTATAAAAAGCAAGAGCAAGACCTCCAGCAAGAATTAGCATACCGCCAACGAGAGCTACGGGAGTTGTTTTCATATTATTTTTCTCCTTTATTTGTCAGTTTTTGTAGAAGAACTAGAAAACTAATAATTCCAGTCTCTAAAATAACAGTTAATATATAAGATGTGTATTCATTTCCTCCAAATAGGTCTTGAAGCTTTAATACCCCTAAATTACCTGAAGAGGCAAAATCTTTTACCATTGGGTATAACATAAAGTACAAGAAAGCTCCGCCAAAGAGTCCTAGTAAAAAGACAAGAGCATCACTCTTTCCACTTCCAAGACCAGCTACAGCAGTACCAGGGCAGTATCCAGACATAACCATTCCAAGACCAAATAGTATTCCACCAACAACATAAGGCCATATATAAGTTTTTGGTGTAAATAGAGCCCCTAAATCAATCCAGCCTAACCAACTAAATATAATCAACCACGTGGTAGCTGTTATAACTGTTACACCCATAATCTTAGGCACAGCAAGATTTTTGAAGTAAAAAGTTTCAGCAATATGTAAAGAGCGGGTAAAACCTGTACGCTCAAGAACAAAACCAAAAGCAAATCCCATTACCACAGCAAAAAATAGATTTGCTTCAGGACTAATTAGAGCATTCTTATAAAGTGGTAAGATAAAATCCATTACTCTTCCTCCTCTTTATCTTCAACCCACTGTTTACGAAATAGTGGAGAGAATATTAATGCTGCACCAAATACAGAAAACATAAATATCCAAGTTCCAACAGAAAAAGTTACCATTCCATCAAGCCCTTGACCACTAGTACAACCACGGTCAAGTCTAGTAGCAAACTCAACAATCATTCCACCAACTAAAGCCCATAAAAAACGTTTAGCAAGAGGATATTTGGGTGCTTTATCTGGCTTAACCATTAGACGACCTGCAAGTAAAGCACTAGCAAAACCTCCTAATAGTATTCCTAATGTCTCAAAGACAGTCCAATTATTTAAAGCACTTCCACCATGGTGAAAGTAACTAGCAATATAGGCATTATCTAGCCAACTCTTATCACTGTTTACAAGTAATTGAGCAGTAGCACGTGAGAATGTTCCACTTGCTCCAAATCCTTGAGAAGCGATAGCGAAGACGAGAAAGAGCATCGTTCCCAACACAACCCCTCCAAAATAGGGGTTCCAGTATTTTTTTTCCATTATTCTAGGACTCCTTTGTCTCAAGCTTGGAACTGTTATTCTATTATATCTATATAAATAAAGGCTTATGATAAAAAAAAATTATTATTCTATATCTTAATAGGTGTATATTTTAGACTCAATTTTTACATAATTTCCCACCAATCCATACTCTATTTACCTCTTTTGTATGAATAATTGTATGAAGTGCTAAATCCTCTTTATTTTTACAAGTTTGAGGTAAATTAATTAGTGCAAAATCAGCCACAGCTCCTTTTTGTATGCGTCCTGCATCACTTCTTATAGCTTTTGCACCATTGATTGTAATAGATTCTATAAGTCTATTTGCTAGTTCTTGAAGTGGAGCTTTTTGATGAAGCATAATTGCACAACGCATCTCATCAAATATATTGAGACTCCAGTTTGAACTAAGTCCATCTGTCGCTAGAGCAAATTTTGCTTTAGACTCTTCTATTGGGTAGCGTCCAGAGCCTAAAAGTCTATTTGAACGAGGGCAGTGTGCTATAGTGTGTCCTTGCTTTGCAAGATATTCACGCTCATTTTTCGTAGTATGAACAGCGTGTACAAATAGACTAGGGTATCCATCAAAATGCTCTAAAAACTCTTTAATATTTGTAACTGGCTTTTGGCTATTTAGATAATTTTTAAAAAACTCTTTAAAATCTCCCTCAGCACTTTCAAGCCATTGACGTTCAGCTAAAGATTCTAAAAAGTGGCAAGAGAGTGGAGTATTTTCATCTTTGGCAAGTTTTACAGCCTTTTTTACTACTATTGGGTGAGTAGAGTGTGGAGCGTGTATAGCTATGGCTGGGGTTATTCTATCTTCACTTTTAGACTCTTTTGAAGCATTAAAGCGTTTTAGAAAATCTTGATAGAGAATATCTACACTTGCAGGATTTGAGCCAATAATTTCATTAAAATAGGTAACTCTTTGAGGAGTTTTACGACAAACTTCTAAATCAGCCCCAAAGGTAGAGATAGCTCCAAAGCTTGTAATACCACAACTTAGCATCTCTTTGCAACTTTGCTCCATAACTTTATCATCTAATTGACCAATAAGGTTATCACGCTCTTTTATCACACTCTCAAGCCACTTTAAAAAATCTCCATAAACTAAACGTGTACGATTAGCTGAATATTCAAGATGTGTATGGACATTTATAAAACCAGGATATAAAATGGAGTTTTCTCCTGTATTAATACTCTTAGCCTCTGGATAGAGCTTTTGAAGAGCTTTTGGGGTATCAATAGCCAAAATATACTCATCAAAGGCTATAGCTAAACCTTCAACATAGCCTTGCGGAGTGTAGATATACTTAGGATTGATAACTGTTATCATATAAACCTCTCTATTTTTTAATTTTGAAAGGTATCAAAGCATTCCATAACCGCCCCTTAATCCTCTTTTTTATAGAATGCTTTTATATTAAATTATTACCAAAGGAATAGTATATGAAAATTGTTGTAATCCAAGGACCAAATTTAAATATGTTAGGAGTTCGTGAACAACATATTTATGGTCCAATGAAACTTGAGCAAATTCACGAGCAGATGAAACACTTTGCTAATGAAAATGGTATAGATATAGAGTTTTTTCAAAGTAATCTTGAGGGTGAAATTGTTGATCGTATTCAAGAGTGTTTAGGTGATACTCACGGAATTATCATAAATCCAGCAGCATATAGCCATACATCTATTGCTATTCGTGATGCACTTGCTGCTGTTCAAATTCCCGCTATTGAAGTACATTTGAGTAATATTCACGCAAGAGAAGAGTTTAGACAAAAATCTCTTACAGCTGAAGTTTGTGCTGGTGTTGTCGCTGGTATGGGACCATTTGGCTATCATCTTGCTATGATTGGAATGACACAAATTATTAGTGAAATTCAAGCAGCTCAAGAGGCTGAACAACAGATGCAACAGCAAGGATAATTTAGTGAAAAATATTTTACTCAAAGATGATAGTGCTTTATATTACGAGTGCGGATATAGCTGTGATAATGGTGTATATCTTCGTCTTGGGAGTGAATCTTGGTTTTTTACTGATGGACGTTATGCTATTGAGGCAAAAGAGGCTCTAAAAGATACAGAGCTAGTAGTTACTTCAGACCTTTATAGCTCTGTGGCTAAGTATCTAAAAAAGTATAAGGTTAAAGAGTGCGTTTATGACCCAAAAGAGTGGGATTGTGAGAGTTTTCATAGGATTGATTCGGAAGTGAAAATATCTTGGAAACTTGAGCCTAGTTGGTCTCATCGTCAAAGGATTATTAAAAGCTCTAAAGAGATAGAGTATTTAAAATTAGCTTCAAAAGCTGGAGCTAGAGCATTTGATGATATATCAAAAGCCTTTTCTAAAAAAGGTTTTGGTAAAGATGAGAGAGAATTACACTTTTTAGCAGAGCGTATTTTAAGAAAAGATGGAAAAAGAGAGTTAAGTTTTGAGCCAATTGTAGCAATTGGAGCTAATTCAGCAAAACCCCACGCTATTGCAACAAAACGTAAGCTAAAAAGTGGTGATTTACTTTTACTTGATGCTGGAGTTAAATATAATCGTTACTGCTCTGACCGTACAAGAACAGCTAGAGTAGTTGATGGTTTTGATTTCTCTACTATTCAAGGGTTTAGTTCTAAAAAGATTCAAAAGGTCTATGATACTGTCTTGAAGGCTCACGATAGAGCTATAGATAAGGCACGTTGTGGAATGAGAGCTAGTGAAATTGATGCCTTAGCTAGAGATGTTATTGAAAAAGCTGGTTATGGAGACTATTTTGTCCACTCCACAGGACACGGAGTTGGACTTGATATTCACGAAATGCCCTATATATCTTCGAGAAGTTCAACTATTATAGAAGATGGTATGGTATTTACTATAGAGCCTGGTATCTATCTGCCTAATGCTTTTGGTATTAGAATTGAAGATAGTGTAGTAATGCTAGGAAATCGTGCTGAGGTTTTATAGTATTTATGGCTATCTTATCTAAGAGTATCTCCAAGGATTTAACTCTAATAGAGACTAATCTTTTCCCTTGGCTAAGTTCAAAACAGTCTCTTAGAAAGAGGGAATTTGAAGTTTGGTTAGGGATTGGTGGAAATATAGGCGATACTCTTAGAAGATTTGAACATCTTATACACTTTTTAAAGCTTCAGAGTGATTTACGTATTTTAGAGAGTTCACCAATTCTTCGTAATCCACCATTTGGTTATCTTCAACAGCCCGATTTTTATAATGCAGTTTTGAGAATAGCTACACCACTATCTCCTTATCAGCTATTAAGAAGAGTCCAAAGGGTGGAGCATCACTTTAGAAGAGTAAGAACTTTTCAAGATGCTCCTAGAACACTAGATATTGATATTATCTTTTATGAAGATAGAGTATATAACTCTTTAGAACTAACAATTCCACACAGAGGTTGGAGAGAACGTCAATCTGTTTTAATTCCATTAAAAATGATGGATAAAGGTTCTCCTAATAGATGGAGATTGTGATTAGTAGAAAAAGGATTATAAAATGATTGAAGAGAGTTTTGAAGCCCCAAGTCCTAAAGATGCCTTTATCTTAGCACGTAAGAAGTATCCTCATATTAGTAATCTAAAGCTTATAAAAGCATCACAAAGATTAGATGAAAATGGAAAACTTATAGCAACTGTTATGGTTCTTGTTCCAATGGAGGATTATATATCTAGTCTTGAACTTGGTAATAATGAGAGTAAAAAAAGCTTTGTAGATAAGACTATAGAGCTATGGAACTCTAAAGGAATCCCTAAAAAATGGTTAGATGAAAAAATATCTAAGATTGAAAAATCGGGAAAAGGTATAAAAAACTCAAAGATTCTACACAAAGCTCTCATTAAAGAGTTAAAGAAATCTATAAAAGTGGTCAATAGAGATGAGTCTATATCAAATAGGAAAATTATGATGCTTGTAGGTCCTACTGGCGTAGGTAAGACAACAACTGTTGCAAAATTAGCTTCACGTTATAGTTATATGTTGGATAACAGATACAAAGTAGCACTAATAAATTTAGATACTTGGAGAGCAGGGGCGTATGAACAGTTGGATAACTTTGCAAAAATTCTTCAATTAAAACACTATAAAATAGATGGAATAAAAGAGTTCAATAATAAGATAGATAGCTTAAGAGATATGGATATAATTTTAGTAGATACTGCAGGTGTGTCTCCTTTTGATACTAAAAGATTAATTCATACAGTAGAGTTTTTAAAAACTGTTCAAAACATTAATATCTCTGGCTCATTAGTGATTCCTGCAACTGCAAAATATGAAGATATTTGTGATATTTATGACTATTTTAATTTTATAAATATAGAAAATATTATTATTACTAAATTTGATGAGACTCGTAGAATTGGAGATATAGTAGCATTTTTAATTGAACACGATGTATCGGTAAGTTATCTTAGTGTAGGGCAAAGTGTCCCAGAAGACCTTCTTCTTGCTACAAAAAAATCAATATTAAAACAGTTTTTAGGAGAGTTTGATGAGTGAGTCTCAGGCAAAAAGATTAAATCTCTCACGTCTTAAATATTTAAGTAAAGATGAGTACTATATCTGCTTAGAGCCTCTTAGTCTTAAAAAGAGAGATTTGAAAAATTTAAATCTTGGAACGTGGATTGATTTAGGTAACATAGTTCCAGATTTACAAATTTGTAAAAACTCTCAGAAAATAGCCTCAATTTATGCTACTAAATCAGGTTGGTATATTGGAGAAATTGAGAGAGAATTAGTTTCTAAATCTGGAAATAAAAGGGTTATTTTAGAGAGTAGATTATCTATTTTAGATTCAGAGCAAATTTATGAGGGTGCTTGGCTTAATATCTCTACTTTAGATTTTAACTCTCTAGTTTTATGTTACAAAAAAGAGGCAATAGCTGTTGCTTCACTCTTAAAAAGCTCTTTAGGATATGGTCTTAAAATAGAGGAGTTATATAGTGTCTAAATCTGTTTTGATTGGTTTGAGTGGTGGAGTAGATTCTACTGTAAGTGCAATCTTGCTTCAAGAACAAGGTTATAAGCTTACTGGTGTATATATGAAACTTCACGATAATGAAGAGTACCATAAAGAGAATTTTGCCAAAGCAAAACGTGTGGGAGACTATTTAGGGATTGATGTTCATTTTCTTGATTTGTCTAGCTCTTTTGCTCAAGAGGTCTATGACTATTTTGTAGATGAGTACCGCTTGGGTAGAACACCCAATCCTTGTGTTTTATGTAATAGACAAATTAAGTTTGGTCAAATGGTTGAGTTTGCAGATAGTTTAGGTATAAAAAAGATTGCAACAGGTCATTATTTAAAATGTGATGGTAAATTTATCTATCAAGCATTTGATAAGAGTAAAGACCAAAGTTACTTTTTAGCACAAGTAAAAAAAGAGGTTTTGCCTAGATTGCTTTTCCCTTTAGGTGAAATGACAAAAGATGAGGTTAAAGTCATCGCTTCTAAAATACCACTTCTTGCTGATATATCTAAACAAAAAGAGAGTAGTGAGATATGCTTTGTAGAAAATGAATATACAGATATATTAGCTAAGCATATGCAAATAGATAGAGATGGTGAAGTATTAAATGAAGCTGGTGAAGTTGTAGGGACTCATAGAGGATATATGCACTATACTATTGGTAAACGTAGGGGATTTACTGTACACGGTGCCCACGACCCACACTATGTTTTATCTCTTAATCCAGAAAAAAATCAGATTATTGTAGGTAAGAGAGATGATTTAGCAGTAAGTAATTTTGAGGTTAGAAGAGTTAATCTATTTGAAGAGAAATCTCAAGAGTTCACTTGTAGTGTTAAAGTTCGTTATCGAACTCGTCAAATTATGGCTAAAGTCTCTTTTGAACGTGATGGTGGAGTAGTTAAGCTCTTTGAACCAGTGTATGGATTAGCAAAAGGTCAGTTTGCAGTATTCTATGACCAAGAGCGTCTTATTGGTAGTGCTGAAATTTGTTAAAATTTAGATAATATAATTTTACAATTTCATTTTTTAAAGGATAGTTAGATGAGAAGAGGATTAGTTAGTAAATTAGTTATAGCTACAATTATAAGTAGTGGAGTTGCTTTGGCTGAGAATAATACAACAAGCCCTAAAACTGCTCTAGTAGCTTCAAAAAGTAGTTCAACTCAAATAGATCCATCAGCATTAGCTGAATCAAAAAAACTTTTAGAAGTTATGGGTATGTCTAAAGTCTATGGAAAAATTGTAAATCAAGCAACTGAACAGATGGTGAAACGTCGCTCTATGCTTAAATCTGTTGAGCCTGATATTAAAAACTTTTACAATAAATATATTGGTTGGAACTCTATCAAAGATGATTTAGCAAAAGTATATGCTAAGTATTTTACTGCTGAAGATATTAAAAAACTTGAAGCTTTCTATAAAACACCTGTTGGTAAAAAGACATTAGAGGTAATGCCTCAGCTTATGAGAGAGGGGCGTAAGATTGGAATGAAAAGAATTATAGAGCATAGAGGTGAATTAAAAGATATTATTCTTAAAGCTATCAAAAACTCTAAAACTACCACTCCTAGCACAAAATAGACATTTAAAAATAGCATCTTTGTTTTTATAAAGGTGCTATAATACCCCCCTAAAAATTCTCATCAAGTTTCTTAGCTTTTGATGAGCAAATCTTAAAAAGAGAGAGAATTATGAATATTTTTGATGATGATGATTTTATGAGTATAACCCCCAAAGATAATTTTTTTCAAGTTGCACGTACAGCAAATCAAAATATTGTAGCTTTAGAGATAGAACACTTAATTGAGCGTTTAGCTGTGGCTGAAAAAATTTTAGAAGATAAAGGTCTTGAAGATGAGTATGAAAAACAGGTAGAGACTATGCCATTTATTGAGCCTGAAGATTTTGAAAATCGTAAAAATTCGCTATTTATTGAGACTGTTGGAAAAATTGTTACACAGTGTGAATAGGATAAATATATGCTAGAGGCAGTTGAACGTCAGATTGAACACTATATAGATGATTTAGAAGATAAAGATGCAAGTGAGCTATATCATAAACTTCCTGCTGGAAAACGATTAAGAGCAAGATTGATTCTTACAATAGCAGGTAATAGCTTAATGGCTATAAAGAGTGCTTCTATTGTAGAGATGATTCATACTGCAAGTTTACTACACGATGATGTAATTGATGAGGCGGATACTAGAAGAGGAAAAGCATCTCTACATTCACTATATGGTAGTAAGACATCTATTATGTTTGGTGATGTTTTATACTCTAAAGGCTTTTATGAGCTAGTTAATATAGATAGTAAAATTGCTAAAGTTATATCAAATGCAGTAGTTAAGTTGAGCCTTGGTGAGCGTAGAGATGTTTTACTATCAGAATCCTTTAACCATAATAGAGATAGCTACTTAAAAATGATATATCAAAAGACTGCTTCACTTATAGAGGCTTCAGTAGAAGTTGGAGCAATTTTAGCAGGTAAAAATCCAAAAATATATCGCATCTATGGACGTAATTTAGGTTTGGCTTTTCAAATGATTGATGATATTCTTGATATTACACAAAGTTCAGATGTCTTAGGCAAACCTTCAATGCACGATTTTCAAGAGGGTAAGACAACACTTCCTTACATATACCTATATGAATCTCTATCTGATTTAGAGCGTAAAAAGCTTGTATCTTTACATAAAAGAGCAGTTAGCAAAGATAGTACAGAGTGGATAAGAGAGCGTATGTATAAGACAGGAGCTTTACAACGTTCTCAAGTAGAGGCAAGAGAACTAATAGAAGAGGCAATTGAACTTATGAATATTGAGGGAGAAGTAGAACTTGAATTGATGGCTCGTAAGATGATTGAGAGGAATTATTAAATATGCACTATCAGGTAGTAAGTTTTAGCTATAAATATTGTGATTTAAATGATAGAGAAAAGATAGCTTTTAAGGGTGAAGATGAGATTAAAAGTTTTCTAAATACTCTTGTAAATTTTGATTTTATGTTAGAAGTATTTGTTATAAATACTTGCAATCGTGTAGAGATTGTAACAGCAAGTAGAGATAATTTTGCGACATTTCATGCAGTTTTAGGGCTACTTAGCCGAATGCGAGAACTTAATTTTTATGATTTGGAAAAGAGTGCAAGACGTTACGAAGATAAAGAGGCGATAAGGCATATATTTAGTGTTGTAAGCTCTTTGGATTCTCTAGTCATTGGTGAAGCACAAATTACAGGGCAAGTTAAACAGGGATTTAAACTCTCTTATGAGAATAAGACAGCAGGAAGAGAGCTAAATCGTGTGGTTAGTTATGCTATAAAATGTGCGGCTAAGGTACGTAATGTTACTAATATATCTGAAAATCCAATCTCAATTGCCTCAGTAGCAGTAGCTCAAGCTAAAGAGCTAATGAATGGCTCTTTAGCTGGAATGACTGGTGTAGTAGTAGGTACTGGTGAGATGGGGAAATTGGCAACTAAGCATCTACTTAGAGTTGGAGCAGATGTTCTTCTTGTATCTAGGAGTGAAGAACACGCCCAAAAGTTGGCAGATGAGTTAGGAGAGAATGTAAGAGTTGGTACTCTTGAGCGTCTCAATATATATATAAATCGTTATAGACTTCTATTTAGTGCAACATCTTCAAGTGAGCCAATTATTACTAAAGATATGATAGAGGAGAAATCTCTAAAAAGACTCTGGTTTGATATGGCTATTCCTAGGGATATTGCAGATATGTCAGATGATGAAGTTCAACTATTTCGTATTGATGATCTTCAAGCAATATCTAAAAATAATCATGCCCTACGTGAAGAACAGGCTCTAAGAGCTGAAGAGATTGTAAAAGATTATGTAGAAGAGTTTTATAAATGGCTTCAAGCTCTTTCAGTAGAACCAGTTATTAAGCAGATGCGTTTGGAGATTTTAGATGTAATTGATAAAGAGTTGAGCAGAGCTATATCCAAAGGTTTTGTACCAAAAGAGTATAAAGATAATATTCATTATCTTATGGTTCAAACTTTTGATAAATATCTTCATTATCCGACTAAAAATTTACGCTCTATATCTAAAGAGAGTGATGGTACTTTAGCCATAGATGCAATTAAAAGAATATTTGATATAGATACAAGTAATGTAGATCCTCAAAAATATAAAAATATAACAAAGGATATCCCACTATGAGATTTTCTAAGATGTTGATACCAACAATAAAAG
This sequence comes from Nitratifractor sp., assembly GCA_015491955.1. Taxonomy (GTDB): domain Bacteria; phylum Campylobacterota; class Campylobacteria; order Campylobacterales; family Sulfurovaceae; genus Nitratifractor. The sequence goes on from WGFZ01000056.1 coordinate 10,553, forward strand.
AGGCACCTAGTGATGCTATGCTTCCTAGCCATATTTATCTATTAAGAGCTGGTTTTATACAAAGTGTTGGTAGCGGACTTTACAACTTTTTACCTTTAGGAAAAAAAAGTTTAGATAGAGTTAGGCAAGTAGTAAAAGATGAGTTAGATAGAGCAGGGTGTTTGGAGGTTGATTTAGCATTTGTAACTCCTGCTGAACTTTGGAGAGAGAGTGGACGCTTTGAGAAGTATGGTAAAGAGTTACTCAGATTTAAAGATAGAAAAGATAATGAGTTTGTATTAGGTCCAACTCACGAAGAGATGATGGTAAATCTTGTGCGACAAAGTGTCAAGAGTTATAAACAGCTTCCACTACATCTATATCAAATAAAAACAAAATTTCGTGATGAGATTCGTCCTCGTTTTGGTTTGATGCGTGGAAGAGAGTTTTTGATGGAAGATGGTTATAGTTTCCACAAAGATGAAGCTGATATGAAGCGTGAATTTGCCAATATGGAAGTAACTTATAGTAAAATTTTTGAGCGTTTAGGTCTTGATTTTCGCGTGGTTGAAGCTGATAGTGGGGCAATTGGTGGAAGTGGCTCTAAAGAGTTTATGGTTTTGGCTGATAGTGGTGAGGATACTATTGTAGTTTGTGATAACTGTGAATATGGAGCCAATATTGAAGCTGCGGTTCGTAAACCCAAAGAGGCTCCACAATACAATAAAGATGAAGAACTTGAAATGAGTGAAGGTGAGTTTCATACTCCAAATGTCAAAACTATCCAAGAACTATCGGAGTTTTTTCATATCAATCCACACCACTTAATAAAAGCAGTAGCTAAAAAGGCTCTTTATGATGAGAGTAAAGAGAAGATAGCAATCTTTTTTATTCGTGGAAATGATGAGCTTGAAGAGACTAAAGCTTGTAATAGTGTAGGGGCTAACGAGCTAATTGATATTAGTGAAGATGAGCTTGAAAAAGCTGGTCTTGTTGCAGGATTTATAGGTTTTGAAAATCTACCAGAAGCTGTAATTTATCGAATCGATAGTGAGCTAAAGGGTGAGACTAATCTTATTATGGGAGCTAATCGTAAAGATTATCACTGTATTGGTGTGAGTATTCCTAGCAAAGAAGAGCTTTTTGCCGATTTAGTAGCAGTTCAAGAGGGTGATATATGTACTAAGTGTGGCGGAAAACTTCACTACACAAAAGGTATTGAAGTTGGGCATATATTTCAGTTAGGAACTCGATATAGTAAGCCTTTAGGAGCTACCTTTTTAGATGAAAATGGTAAAAGTCAGCCATTTGTAATGGGTACGTATGGAATAGGTGTATCAAGACTATTAGCTGCTATTATTGAACAACACCACGATGATAAGGGGTGTATATGGACAAAAGAGAGTAGCCCCTTTGATATAGAGATTATTGTTTCAAATATCTCTAAAGATGCAGAAAGAGAAGCTGGTGAAGAACTATATAATACTCTAAGCTCTAAAGGTTTTAATGTTCTACTTGATGATAGAAAAGAGCGTTTTGGCTTCAAAATGAAAGATTTTGAGCTTATAGGGATTCCTTTGGCTATAGTTATTGGTAAAAAACTTGCTGATAAAAAGGTTGAATTGATAAAGAGAGAGAGCTTAGAGCGTGAAGATATTGATTTAGATAATATAGTTAGTAAAATAGAAGAGATATTTTAATGCTATATATTTTAATACTATTTTTTACTGAACTATTTATATCACTAAAAGTAGGTACCATTATCGGTTTTGGTTGGAGCGTTGTTTGGATTGTCTCAAGTATGCTATTTGGTGGATTGCTACTTAGATTATCTCCTTATGCACTTATGAGTAATTTTCAAACTTTTAACTTTGGTAAATTTGATATTAGAGATGTTCATAACGCCTCTATTGCTTATCTACTTGGAGCAATTTTGCTTATTATTCCAGGAGTTCTAACAGACTTAATTGGATTAGCTCTAATACTCTATACTCTCTATTTACATTTATTCGCTAAAATCAAGCCAACACCAACTAGGTCTTATGACCCATTTAAAGAAGGAGAAGATACAAATGTCATTGATGTTGAAATTATCGACAAGTCTGATAACCGCTAGTTTACTTGCTGGAGCAGCTGAATTTAATTTGGATAGTTTTGTACGCCATACTCTAGTCCAAAATCCACGTATTAAAGTTGAGAAAGTTACAGAAATTGCTAAAGAGCCTGTATCTGGACGTCCAGATTGGAAAGCTTATATGTTTACTATGGATTTGTCAAGTGCTAATAAAAAGGTACAAACGTCTGAAATGGTATTTATAAATAATAAAGAGCAGTTAGCAACAATGTCTTTGATTGATTTGAAGACAAACAGAGATCTACGTAACGTTATAAAGCCATCAATGCCAGACTCTTTTTATAATAAAAAGCATTTAGTTGAGGGTAATGCCAATGCACCACATAAAATAGTTGTATTTTCAGACCCTCAGTGTCCTTTTTGTCTAGGGTATATGCCAGGTTTACTAAAAGATGTTAAAGCAAATCCTGATAAGTTTGCACTATACTATTATCATATGCCACTTCAAAGACTACACCCAGTCTCTGAAGTTTTAACTAGAGTTATGGAGTATCTTCAAACTCATGGAAAAGCTAATGAGGCGATGAATCTCTATAAACTAAAAATAAATGCTGGTTTAACAGATGAGAAAAAGATTCTAGCAACAATAAAATCACAGTTAGGAATAGATTTAAAACCTGAAGATATTGATAAGCCTGAGTATAAAAAGGCAGTCCAAGAGGATGTTAAAAAGGCGAGGTCTATAATGGTACAAGGTACTCCTACGGTATATTTTGATGGTAAATATGATTACAATCGTAAAGAGTATAAAAAATATCTAAAATAGTTTAGGAATTTACTTGAAAACAATAACTATTGCTACACGTGCTAGTAAATTGGCACTTTGGCAAGCTTATCATATAAAAGAGAAGATAGAGACAACTCATAGTGATATAAGAGTTGAGCTTAATGAGATTACGAGTAGAGGTGATAAGATACTAGACCGTCCATTGGCACTAATTGGTGGGAAAGGACACTTTACTAAAGAGCTTGAAGATGAGATGCTTCTAGGAAATGCAGATCTTGCTGTTCACTCTCTCAAAGATGTCCCCACCTTTATTCCTGATGGTTTGGAGCTTGTAGCAATTACAAAGCGTCAAGACCAAAGCGATCTATTCCTATCACACAAATACTCATCTTTTGAAGAGCTTCCTAAAGGTGCTATTGTTGGTACGACAAGTTTACGTCGTAGAATGCAACTTCTACGCCGTCGTCCAGATTTAAAGGTAAAAGACCTTAGAGGAAATGTAAATACTCGCCTAAGAAAACTCTCTGAAGGTCAATATGATGCTATTATCTTAGCTTACATAGGACTTGCAAGACTTGATTTGATTAAAGATGTTCCATATACACAAAAATTGGAGTGGATGATTCCTCCAATGGGTCAAGCTAGTTTAGGGATTGAGATTGTAAGAGAGAATAAATTAGCTAGAGAAATCTCTATGGAGCTTGATGATGCCAATACTCATCTTTGTACAGATATAGAGAGAGATTTTATATCAGTAATTGGAGCAGGGTGTTCAGCTCCTGTTGCAATTAATGCTAGGATTATAGACGATAATATAAATTTAAGAGCTATGTTAGGCTATAGTGATGGAAGTAAAATTCTATATGAAGAGCAGACTATAGACCTCAATGATCCTAAAGATGCAGGGAAACATCTAGCTAATAAAATGATAAAAGATGGAGCTTTAGAACTTTTAAAAGGGGCTGAAGATAGAGCCTTCAAAGATGAACGTCCAGAACGAATCTAAGTAGCTTTAAGCTCTTAGATACTATATACCCTTCGATATATCTATTTAATATAACTAATATATAATAAATTAATAAATTGAAGGATAGTATAATGCAAAAACTTCCAATAGGCATACAGACATTTGAAAATATCAGAGAAGATAATTACCTATATATAGACAAAACTAAAGAGGCTTTAGATTTAATAAACGGCTATAAATATATATTTCTATCTCGCCCTCGCAGATTTGGTAAATCTCTCTTTATTGATACACTCCAAAATATCTTTGAGGCTAAAAGAGAGTTATTTAAAGATTTGTATATCTATGATAAATGGGATTGGAGTATTAAATATCCAGTAATTAAAATTGATTGGGCAGGTAATTTTAAGAGCCTTGACTCTACTCAAAGAGTAGCAAAAAAAATAGTCAAAGATAATCAAGAAAGATTAGAAATTGATTGTGATATAGATGAAAATGCCTCCTCTTGTTTTGCCTCGTTGATACAAAAGTGCTATGAGAAATATAACCAAAAAGTAGTAGTTTTAATAGATGAGTACGATAAACCAATCTTAGATAACCTTGATAATATCGATAGAGCCAA
>WGFZ01000057.1 GCA_015491955.1 Nitratifractor sp.
GCCTCTACCCTCTCACCACCACTATTATCAAACTCATCAATTCCAGATTTCATAGCATCTAAACAAGCACGGGCTTGGCTTGGAGAGAATACCAATGTAGCATTTACACTAATTCCTTCAGAAAGTAGAGCTTTCATAGCGGGAAATCCAGCAGGAGTAGCAGGAATTTTTATCATTACATTTGGTTCATTTATCTCTTTAAAAAGTCTTCGACCCTCCTCGATACTTCCTTGAGTATCATTAGCGAGAAAGGGGTCAACCTCTAGGCTAATATATCCTTCACTACCTCTATCATACACACTACGCAAAGCTATAGCACCTTGCTTAATATCCTCAATAGCTAAAGCTTCATATTTCTGCTTAGGGGTTAATCCTTCCAATTGTTCAAGTGCCTCTTGATAAGCTTTAGATTTACTTATTGCTTTAGCAAAGATGGATGGGTTGCTTGTAGCTCCATTAATCCTAGCCTTCTCTACCATCTCTATAAAATCTTTTTTAAGAAAATCTCTCTCAATAAAATCCAACCAAAGTGAAAAACCAATATACTCATTAATCATCTCTATACTCCCATTTATAGTCTATCCAGCTTCCAATATCACCTGCTGAGTTTAAAGCACTCTCCAACTCTTGAAGAAATACTCTTCTAGTAACTACTCTAGCCCCTAAACTCTGTAGATGTTCAGATACTACCTGACAATCTATAAAATCATAACCTTTTAGCCTTAAAACATCACTGAGAGCCTTTAGGGCTATTTTAGAAGCATCTTTAGCTTTTGAAAACATAGACTCCCCAAAAAATGCTCTTCCTAGAGAAACTCCATAAAGACCACCAATAAGTTCATCATTTTCATAAACCTCTACACTATGAGCAAAGCCCATATTGTGAAGTTCAATATATGCCTCTTGCATTTTAGGACTTAACCACGTTCCACTCTCTTGACGTTTTGGCATAGAGGCACAGCTTGAAATTACACTACGAAAATCATTATCAAAACAAACTCTATAGTTACGATTTCTTAATACTCTACGAAAAGAGCGACGTACCTTAAAATCTTGGGGGTATAGAACTAAACGTGGGTCTGGAGACCACCATAAAATAGGGTCATTTTCATTAAACCAAGGGAAAATTCCATTTCTATATGCTGTTAATAGACGATTTGGATTTAAATCTCCTCCATAGGCTAAAAGTCCCTCTTTTGCACCTAAGTTTGGGTCTGGAAAGGTATAAGAGAATGGACTTAATGGAGTAATAAAGTAATCACTATCATAGATAGATGCCATTTTTTCCACTACTCTCAAACTCAAATATTAACTCTTCATCTTTAGCAATAACTCTTGCTACACCACCATCTTTTAAATTACCAAATAAAATCTCATCTGTTAGTGGCTCTTTAATCTTCTCATCAATAACTCTAGCAATCTCTCTAGCACCAAACTCATCACTTCTACTTAATTTTGCCAATAACTCTATAGCCTCTTTTGATAACTCCACCTTTATACTCTTTTCAAACAACTGATTATTAAGCTCTTTAATCTCTATAGAGACAATCTCTTTAAGATTTTCTAAAGTAAGAGGGTTAAAATTGACTATTGCACTCAATCTATTACGAAACTCTGGAGTAAAAAAATCTTTGATTGCCCTATCGCTTCTTGCTCCTTCATCTTTTGCAAACCCCATAATCCCTGCCTCTTTTGTACCAAGATTTGAAGTCATAATCAAAATAACATTTTTAAAATCACTTACTACACCATTATTGTCAGTTAGCTTTGCACTATCCATAACTTGAAGTAAAATATTCATAATATCTGGGTGAGCCTTCTCTATCTCATCAAGAAGTAAAACAGTATGAGGATACTTTTTAATAGTCTCTGTAAGCAGACCACCTTGCTCATATCCAACATATCCTGGAGGAGCTCCGATAAGACGACTCACTGAGTGCTTTTCCATATATTCACTCATATCAAGTTTCTCAAAATGTACTCCTAATCTTTTGGCTAAAGCTTTGGAGAGTTCTGTTTTTCCTACTCCTGTTGGTCCAACAAAAAGAAAACTTCCAATAGGGGTATCTGGACGATTAAGTCCCGCATAGGAGCGTTTTATAGCCTTACTCAACTCTTTAATTGCCCTATTTTGACCTATGATATGCTCTTTTAGGCTCTCTTCAAGCTTAAAAAGAGACTCATTTTCTGACTCTCCAAGAGTTTGAGGTGGAATTTTTAGCATAGTTGATACTATTTGAGATACCTCTTTTACTCCAATTTCAATATCCTCTTCGCCTTTAAGCATAAAATACGCCCCAACCTCATCGATTATATCCATAGCCTTATCTGGTAAAAATCTATCATGGATATATTTAACACTCAAATCAATAGCACTCCTAAGTGCCTCATCACTAAAGCGAATATTATGATATGACTCATATTTATCTTGAACCCCTTTAAGAATCAAAAAGCTCTCTTGAATAGTTGGCTCTAGCACCTCTATTTTGGCAAAACGGCGTGATAGAGCCTTATCTTTATCAAAAAAGTTACGATACTCTTGGTGTGTAGTAGCTCCTATACATCTGAGTTCACCTCTAGCTAATGCTGGTTTTAATAGATTTGAAGCGTCCATACTACCACCATTTGTAGCTCCTGCTCCTACTATTGTATGAATCTCATCAATGAATATAATTGCTTCAGGAATACTCTTAATCTCATCAATCACACCCTTTAAACGTTTTTCAAAATCTCCACGATATTTAGTTCCTGCAATGAGTACTCCCATATCTAGGGCATATACCTTGGCACTATTGAGTATTTTAGGAACTTCTCCTTTGATAATTTTAAGAGCTAACCCCTCAGCGATTGCTGTTTTCCCAACTCCAGGTTCTCCAACAAGTAGAGGATTATTCTTTTTACGTCTGCAAAGTATCTGCATAACACGTGATATCTCCTCATCTCTTCCAATTATAGGATCAATTTTTCCATCTTGAGCCTCCTTTGTTAGCTCAATTGTATAAGTATCTAAATTGGGAGTACTACTTTCATCTTCTGAACTATTATCTTCAATTTTAGGCTCTATACTTTGATGAGATATTAACTCCAAAATATTTAGTCTGCTAACTCCAGCTCTCTCCATTAAATAACTTGCATAACTCTTACTCTCATCTCTTATAGCTACAAGCATATTCCCAATAGTTGCCTCTTTTTTACCAGATGCTTGGATTTGTAAAATCATTGAGTTTATTGCATGAGATAGAGTTACTGTCTCAACTGGTTCTATATCCTCTTTAGTTTGAGGAACATAAGTTGTAATGTGTGAGATAATACTCTTTTTCATATCTTCAACATCAGCACCTAAAAGCTCCAAAAGTTGAGAACCAACTCTACTAGAGAGTATTGCCCAAAAGATATGCTCTATTGTCAAATATTCACTATGAGACTCTTTTGCATATTTTATAGCCTCTTGAAATACTCTATTTAACTCTACACTAATCATAGCCTACTCCTACTCATCTATTTGCATTGTTGCTAAGAGTGGAAAACTATTCTCTTTGGCTCTTTTTTTAACCTCTTCTACCTTAGTCTGAGCAATCTCATAGGTGTATATGCCACAAATTGCTTCTCCCTTTTCGTGGATATGCCACATAATATCTTCTGCTTCACTGCTACTTTTATGAAAAATACTCTTTAAAATCTCAATTACAAACTCCATAGTAGTATAATCGTCATTGTGTAAAATTACACGATATAGCTCTGGTTCTTTGAGTTTAATTTCACTCTCTATACTCTCTTCAATCTTTGCCAAAGGCTATCCTTCTTTTAAAAATTTCTCTATGATAGAATCTATTTTAATTATACATATTTTTAAAGGAAATACAAGTGGCTTTACTTTTTATTACAGCTACGGGTACTGGGGTAGGAAAGAGTTATACATCTATAGAGCTAATTCACTTTTTAGGAGATGTGGGATTTAGGGTTGGTGCTTGTAAACCAATAGAAACAGGAGTTAAAATGATCCCAGAAGATGCCTCTTTACTCTTAGAAGCTGTACAAAAATATAATTCAAAATTTAAAAATCTATCACCAAAAGATATTTGTGCTTATACTTTTGAACTGCCCTCTGCTCCATTTTGTGCTGATAGAAGTAGTGATATTAAAATTTCAAAAATATTAAAAAAGATTAATGAGTTAGAGTCCCTGTGTGATATTTTAATTGTTGAAGGGGCTGGTGGGTTGATGGTACCTATTACAGAAGATTTTATGATGATAGATTTAATTAAGGCTTTGGGTGCATATACCCTTCTTGTTACTCCATCTACTCTTGGTTGTATAAATGATACACTTTTGAGTATGGAAGTTTTAAAATCCAATAAGATAGATTTTGATTGGTGCGTAAATCTATATAAAGAGTCTAAAAAGTTTCATATCACAACTCACCCATACTATAAGAAAAAATTCTCTAACTACTGGAGAGTTCAAGATGGATTTGAAAACTTTTGGAAGCGATATAAAGAGTATATTCAAAAATATAAAACCAATTAGGTAAAATAGAATCTAAAAATAGTAGGAGCTTTCAAATGCAACATCTAGTAGATACAGATGACCTTACAAAAGAGCAGATAGTTACAATTTTAAAAGAGAGTGCCTCTTTTAAAAAGCGTACTCCTGCACCTCTACTTAGTGGTAAACTTCTCTTTACACTATTTTTTGAGAACTCTACTAGAACTAGAAGCTCTTTTGAAGTGGCAGCTAGACGTTTGGGTGCCGATATGGTACATTTAGAGCCATCAAGGAGTTCAACCAAGAAGGGTGAGACACTAGAAGATACATTTAGTAATCTATGTGCTATGGAACCAGATGGAATAATTATTAGACATAGTGAAAATGATACCCCTTCACATCTTGCCAATATGCAAGAGACTCCTGTAATCAATGCTGGAGCAGGAAACTATGCCCACCCAACTCAAGCACTTCTTGACCTATTTACTATATATGAGTGGTTTGATGGAGAGATTGAGGGTCTAAAGGTTGCTATTGTTGGTGATATTATAAACTCTCGTGTTGCTTCAAGTGATATTAGGCTATTTTCGCGTATGGGTTTGGATATATCTCTTGTAGCACCAAAGCCATTTATGCCAATAGCTACTAAACTACCACAATTTGAAAAGATTGAAGATGTAATTGATAATGTAGATGTAATTATTAGCCTCAGAGCTCAACTAGAACGACACAAAAAGCCAATTTTTGAGAATTATGAGGAGTATGCTAGGCACTATTGTATAACTGAAGAGCTACTAGAAGATAGGGGTATTCTCGTAATGCATCCAGGTCCAGTGATGCGTAATATTGATATATCTGATGAGATTCTAGAAGACCCTAGATGTATGGTGCTTGACCAAGTAAAAAATGGAGTATATGTTCGTATGGCAGTTTTAAAAATGCTTCTACTAGATAGTAGAGATTAAAAGATAAATTAAGGAAGATGTTTTTAGACAAAGAGAGTGGGTTTGAGTATATAAATAGGCTTGGAGACTCTAATATTCCCTTCTTTTTTCTTATCTCCTTTAATAAAAATAGAATTTTTGTCTCAAGGCTTGATAGACTATCTAAGGAGGTTCTATTCTATTTAGATGGTTGGACAAATAACTCTTTAAATTTTCAAACAAATATACGAAATAAAGAGACAAAAATATCTATAGATATAGCTCCTAGCTATGAGGAGTATCTTTTTGCTTTTGAAAGAGTACAAGAGCATATAAAAAGAGGTGATACATATCTATTAAATCTAACCTTTGCCAGTAGGATTAAATCCAATTTAACGCTCCAAGAGATATATCATCTAGCAAATGCTCCCTATAAACTCAATTTTTTAGACTATTTTACATCTTTTAGTCCTGAAAAATTCATTACTATTAAAGATAATAAAATATTTACATATCCAATGAAAGGAACTATTGATGCCTCTTTAACTAAGGCAAAAGAGAAGATTTTAAAAGATTCTAAAGAGATGGCAGAGCATATAATGATTACTGATTTAATGCGTAATGATTTAAACCAAATTGCAAGAGCAGTTAAGGTAGAGGATTTTCGATATATCGATAAAATCCCAGCAGGAGACAAAGAGCTATATCAAGTAAGCTCAAAGATTAGCGGAGAATTGCCTAATGGGTGGCAAAAAAGTCTTGGTTCTATACTATCTAAGATTACACCAGCAGGTTCTATTAGTGGAACACCCAAGAAAAAGACTCTTGAGATTATTAAAGAGATTGAAAATTATGAGAGAGGATTTTATACAGGAATTTTTGGTGTATATAGAGAAAATGAGCTTAGAACAGCTGTTTTAATTCGTTTTATTGAAAAGAGTTTAGATGGATTATTTTATAAAAGTGGAGGTGGTGTTACTATTGATAGTAATCCACGAAGAGAGTATGAAGAGCTTCTTAGTAAAATATACCTCCCCACTCTAAAAAATTAGAACTGAGAAGCCATATTAAACTCAAATACTTTCTTTGTATCACCACTCTTCTTATTAATTGGTGCAGCAAAGATTAGATTGATAGGTCCAAATGGAGACTTCCACTCAACTTGAGCTCCAATAGAAGCACGAGCTACCCAACCCTTCTCATTTACACTACTATCTATTGTATTTCTAATTCCACCATAATCAATAAAGGCAGTTAAACGCATATTTTTAGTAATCATATCAAGAGGAATACTAGCTTCAATAGAGTTTACTAAGACCTCATTTCCACCTGCAATATATCTATTACCCTTTGAATCTGTGTATGTAGGAGATATTGAACCAGTTCCAAAACCTCTAATACCATTTTGATAGCCACCAAGTGTGTACATTTCAGCTACAGGAGTATATCCGTTATCTTTTATATATCCAGCGTGAAGTTTATAGCGTAAAATTAAATCATAATCTATCTTATCCTCTAGTCCATAATAGGTTGCAAATTTGAAATCACTCTTTAAAAATTTAGCATCACCACCAACTCCTGCATACTCTAAAGCAAGTTTAGAACGAATCCCTTCTCTAGGTGTATAGTAATCGTCTGTATTATCGTAAGTAACTGAAGCAGTAAGAGCAGATTTTTTATAAGATGAATAAGCCTTTGGATTTACCCCTGAAGGAGCAACAAAGTCTTTATAGTTTGTACTATTGTATTTATATCCTACTGAAGTATCCCAATTATGACCAATTTTTCGTCCAACAGAGAGCCAAGCTCCTCTTGAAGAAATTGAGTAGTTTTCAGCATTATCATTCTCATAATAACTCTTTTGGTCATAAGCTCCAACAGAGAGGCTATATAGACTATTATTAACTCTAGGATTGGTAAAGCTAATGGATAAATCATGACTTTTATGCCCAATCATAGCGTGTAGAGAACCAGAGACACCTCTTCCCATTATATTCTTATCTGAGAGTCCTGCATCAACAGAGAAACCTCCAGTACCATAACCAATACCTCCAGAGATTCTACCTGTTTTTGCCTCTGTTACATCAACGATAATATCCATCTCACGAGAATTTATACGTTTAGGTTTAATAACAACCTTATCAAAAAATCCTGTCCTTTGAAGCTCTTTTCTACTATCTTCTAAATCACTATATTTGAAATAATCTCCCGGAGCTAGATATACATATCGTCTAATAACATAATCAAGTGTTTTTTCATTACCTTTTATTATGACATCATGAATTTTAACTTTATTACTAGTATTAATTGCATATTTAACTGAAAGTGTATGTTTTTTACTATTTTTTAAGAAGAGTGGTCTAATTTGAGCATAAGCATACCCTCTATCACCTACCTCTTTTTGAAGAACTCCCATATCGTGTCTTAATTTTACAACATTAAACTTTTTTCCTGGTTTGAGCTTTAATTTCTGAAGTAACTCATCTTTATTAACTCCAGGTATCTGTCCTTTGATATTAACGCTACCCATAGTATATACAGAACCCTCATGGATAGTGTATGTAATTGTAGCTTTATTACTATTGTGGTCTATCACAACCTTTGGTTTACCTACTCTAACATCAGCAAATCCATGCTCTAAATATACCTCTCTTATACGTGCTTCATCGTATTTAAGCTGAGATGGTACAAATATCCCCTTTCCATCTCCCAAAAAAGGAATATGACTTAAAAAACCTCCCTCTTTATTAACAAGAGAGTCCTCTAACTCTTTGCTAGGGATATGTTTATTACCAACAAAAATAACTTTTTCAATCTTAACTTCACCTGCTTTTTTAATATCAAAATTAAGCTTAACACCCTTATCTTTTGGTTTTACCTCTGCTTTAACAGTAGATTTTCCATACCCCTCATCTTTTAAAGTTTTCAGAATTATAGCTTTTGCGTGTGCTACCTTAGCTGGAGTATAGGTATCACCCTCTTTTATACCTATATATTTTGATAACTTATCAGGATTATTTACACCTTCAATATGGATACTTTTAATAGGTAATCCATAAAAAGATGATGCTTCAATCGCAACAGTAGATACTGCAATAATCGGTAACATTAAAGATTTCTTAAACATAATATTATCCTTTTCCCTCATTTTGGAAAGTCTTTGCACATATACTACCCTTATTTATCTAAAATAAAATTGATACTTTTGGTTAATATTACAAAAAAATTAGATAAAAGGTGAAAAAATGCAAATTGGTATTATTGGATTGGGGCTTATGGGTGGCTCTTTTGCTCTAGCGTTAAAAGAGAGATATGAAGAGGTAGAGATAATAGGCTATGACCACAATGACCAGCACTGTATAGAGGCTCTTGAACTTGGGCTTGTAGATAAGATAACTGATGATTTAGAAGATTTTGAAAATTTAGACCTTATACTATTGGCAATTCCCGTTGATGCTATTCTTAATATTATCCCCCATTTAAATAGTATAAGTAATAAAACAACAATTATTGATTTTGGTAGTACCAAGAGTTTGATTGTAGATTCAATTCCAAAGAGTATTAGAGAAAATTTTGTACCAGCTCATCCTATGACTGGTACTGAAAAATCTGGACCATCTTCTGCTATATCAAATCTATACAGAGGTAAAGTGGTAGTATTATGTAATATTCAAGATAGTGGTGAGATACAAAGAAGATTAGCTAAAAAGATTTTTAGTGATTTAGGAATGAAAATTTTCTATATGGACGCTATAGAACACGACCGCCACGCTGCCTTTATATCCCATATGCCTCACGCTCTAAGCTATGCACTAGCAAATAGTGTTATGAAACAAGAGAATCCAAAAGCAATTTTAGCTCTAGCTGGTGGAGGGTTTAAAGATATGAGTAGAATTGCCAAGAGTTCTCCTAATATGTGGGAGGATATTTTTCGCCAAAATAAAAATAATTTATTAGAGGCGATATTTTCTTTTAAAGAGGAGCTAGAACAGTGTGAAGAGATGATTAAAGCTGGGGATTGGAAAGCACTTCATAAATGGATGGAGAAGGCAAATAGCCTTCATGAGATACTCTAAAACTAGGCTTTTGTATCTTTAATATTCTCATCATACTTAGAGGTTAATTTATCAAGTAGTTCTTGATTTATCTCTACTCTTTGTCCTCCTCTATTTGCTAATAAGATACGAACTAGTGCCTCAACATTTGGATCTTCATTTACGTGAGGATATAAAATCTCAAAAGCCTCATCTATACTATAATGGTATCTTTTAGTCAAAAAACTCCTTTTGAGTCTCTTACCTTTTTTTCTCAATAGAGTCATCAATAGAAACATTACTACCATTCCAGCTATAAATGATTCAACAATATACCAAGGAAGATTTTTCATCTTTGCTTCATACTCTTTTTTAGCATAATAGGCTGAATCTTCAAATAGATTATCTTTTGAGGTAGCTATTTTATTTCCACTTGATACTTTAGCTTTTGTTTTAACTTTGCTAGAGTGTTTTAGACCACCTTTTACATGAATATGGAATTTTTTACTTTTAATTATTCTCTTCTTTTTATTTCTATAGTTGAACTCTGTTAGTTTAACTGTTGGTATAGTGAAGTCTTGGTCAGATATAAATACATACTTTTTAACCCAATGGCTATGTAATCTACCATTTTTAATTTCACTCTTAATAGTAGGCTCATCACTATAAACAGTAACTCCAGGTATATCAAAAGTAGGTGCATTAAAATCATCTAAACTACCCTTTCCAGAAATCTCTAGGGTGTAATTAACTGGCTTATTAACATTGACCTCTATCTTATCAACTTTTGATTTTAATTTAAAATTTCCTACAACATCAGCTGATATAGGTAGAGGCTTAACAGAGATTTTTAGACTGTTAGAGCGAAGAGTTGACCATCTAATAGGACTTCCAAAGATTCCAAAAGGGTCAGAAGGGGCATTTAAATCCCGAGTACCAATTTTTAATAAAGCAGAATCAACGTGTAAAATTCCTACCTTTTGTGGTGTCAAAAGATAACGAAGACGATGAATAATTCTATCTTTTTTACGGATTTGCTTCTCTCCACCCAAAGCCTTAACAAAAAAATCTTTAAATACAGGTGGAGTATATTGCATCTGAACACTCTTATTTTGCAAAGGTTCTATAGCATCAATAACAACAATAAAGGGTTCACCTTGAAATATAGATTTTTTGTCTGTACTCTCATGAATTTCAAATGAACCGCTACTTCCAACTTTTGCTTTAGTTACCTCTACTTTAATTGGATTTGTCTTGTAAATTTGTCCATCTACTTCAATATCCATTGATGGGATAGTTATATTCTTATCTGGGTATATCTCAAAACTAAGAATTTTTTGATTTTTTGTAACAAGTTGTCCATTTACAAAACGACTCTCAAGATCACTAGATTTGTGAATACTCTCTATAGGGTATGAATCAATTTTTTGAAAAGTTGGAAACTTAACATTGTCTCCTTGAGCTATTAACTTAACTCTAAGACTCTGACCGGGAACTACTCTCGTAGAGTTTACTTGAACCTTTACAACTGATGCCATCAATAAGTTGGCAACAAAAAGATTTAATATAATTATCTTTAATACTCTTTTCATCTTCTATATCCTTTATCTCTTATCCATCTATAAAACCTACCAAGGATTTATAGATGGATTATTTGAAGTTTTTCTTCTATTTGTTTGATACATCAATGTTGGCATCTTCTCACCACCTAACTGTTTCATAAGATGTTTCAACTCCTTATCTTGAAGTCTATTATCTCTTTTTATTCTAGCTGTAGCTCTTTTTTGTGGTTTCTGTATGCCACCTTTTGAACCACCCACTCCCTTAGCCTCTTTAGGTTTTTCTCTTTGAGGATTTGAGTGATAATTTGCCTTCTCTCTTTGAGTAGGTTTTTGCCTATTAGAGGAGTTACTATTTGGCTCTTGTTTAGGAGTTTGCTTAGATTTTTCTTTATTGCTATTTGAATTTTGTTTAGAAGACTTTTTATCATCTCTATTCTTATTTTGACTATTCTTAGATGACTTATCCTGATTTTTAGATTTAGAACCTTTAGTATTTTTTTTATCATCTTTATTAGATTTTTTCTGACTATTTTTAGAGTTCTTATCTTTATTATTATCCTGTTTATTATTCTTGTTCTCTTTTTTATTTTTATTATTTGATTGTTTTTGTTTAGGCTTTTTTTGCTGTTTCTTATTTTTTTTCTTATTATGTTTTTTCTTTTTATTTAGAAGTTTTTTTGCTAAAGCAAGATTATATTTAGTTTGAGCATCATCTGAAATTTTTAATGAAGCTTCATAAGCTTTAATAGCTCCTCTTAGCTCCCCTTTTTTAAAGTAACAATTACCAATATTATGTAATCTAGCGTGTTCATCTACCCCATCTCCTTTGGCTCTTTTATAGTGTAGCAGAGCCTTATTGTAATTGTGCATTTTATAATAGGCATTACCTAAATCATATTGAAGTTGGGGATTGTCTCTATGAAGCTTTTTTAAGAGAATTTCACTTTTAGTAAACTCTTTATTTTTATAAGCCTCTTTTGCCTCTTTTATAATCTTAAAATCACTAATACCTGCTAAAACTACTCTATTCAATAGCAAAAAAAGTACTAAAAAACGGATTACTCTTTTCATAACTTATTCTCCTTTTTTAAGAGCCTTTTAGTAAATTTTTCTCCCTCTTTTGGCATTGAACTAAGTCCTATTAAAAGAAGTAAGATAGCTCCAAATAGTGGATACATAAATAGCTCTACTCTTTGTGGAATACGAATAGTTCCTATATCTTCACCTATAAAATGTCTATGAATCTCCTTATTTAATCTTTGCATATCCTCTTTTCCATATTTAGCAATTAAGTAATTCCCACCACTTGCTTTAGCGATTTTTCCTAAAGCCTCATCGAGTTGGCTAATTACAATTGTTCCATTTTTTCTTTTAATAGGGTGTCCTTGTTTATCGAGTACAGGAGCTCCTTTTTTTGTTCCAATTAAAACAGTATAAAGGGTAATTCCCTCTTTTTTTAGAGCCTCTCTCATACCTTTAAGGTTATTAGGTTCACCTCCATCACTAAAAAGAACAAGGATTTTTTCCTTTTTATCCTTTAATAATCTTCCCGCCTCTTTTACTAATGTAATGAAGTCAGTTGAGACCATATTTATATAATTCTCATTAACTCCATCAATAATCTGTTTTAGTGTAGCTGTATCACTAGTAAAAGGAGCTAATACAAAAGCATTATGAGCAAATGCCATTAAGCCTATATTATCACCATTTAAGTCATCAAGAAACTGTTTAATCTTAGTCTTTGCAAAAGTAAGACGATTAGGGTAACGGTCTTTTGAACGCATAGAGCCTGAAATATCTAATGCTAAAAGGAGACTAATACCTCTTTGGTGTACTACCTTATATCCTCTATTTATAACAGGACGAGATAGAGCTACAATCATTAAAAATACAGCTCCAAATAGAACTAAATTTCTCAAAGAGTTTGGAAGTGTCTCACTATCTACCCTAATGTGTCTTAGAATTTTTTCATCAAACACTCTACTTACTCTATCTCTATTTGTTATAACAAGAAATACAAAGATAGTAAAGGGAATAATCATAACCCAGAAAAACTGTGGTGATACAAATTCCATCACTCAACCCCCTTTGCTGTTCGTAAATAGATAAAAAAGAGTAGAGCCAAAATAGCTATAAAGAGTGGATAGATATATAGATAGTTATATTTAATAATCTTTTGACTCTTAATTTTACTTGTCTCTAAATGGTCAATTGCACTATATATCTTTTGTAAGGTATCTCTATCACTTGCTGAGAAGAATTTTCCATGTCCAGCCTTTGCTAATGCTTTGAGATATGAAGCATCAAAATCTCTATATGTTCCAATTCCAATTGTATAGAGTTTTACATCACTTTTAGCAATCAGTTTTAAGATAGAGTCAAATGGGATTTTACTTGCATTATCTATTCCATCAGTCAATAAAATAGCTATTTTTGTCTTAGCATCACTTTTACTTAGGATATTATAAGTCTGAAGTAGGGCATCATTTATTGCTGTACGTTTTCCTGCTATACCCAACTCTTGCATACTTACGATTTGATGTAAAAAACCCTTTTCAAAAGTTAAAGGAGAGGCTACAAAAGCAATATCTGCAAAATTAATTACTCCTATACGGTCGTTCTTACGCTTATTAATAAAATCATTAACTACCTCTTTTACAATATCAAATTTACTCTTTAGTGGATTATTTGGATCAAAACCTCTTTGTCGCATAGAATCACTTGAATCAATAATGAGCATAATATCACGACCTTGCTTTTTAACATTTTGATACTCATTTATAAAAACAGGAGAGGCAAGAGATATTAATAGTCCAATAATACCTATCCATTTTAAAATCTCTATTAAACGGCTCTTATTGGCATGTAGAGATAAAAACTGTTTTACGTGAGGGAAGTATATTGCTTGAGTTCTAGCAGGACAATATCTAGAACATACCCAAAATATCAGAATAAAAATAAAAACCCAAGGGTATTGAAAACTAAATTGACTCATCACACACCTGCTTAAATAGTTCAAATCTTCTTTTAGTATCCCAATCTACAGAACCAACATCTTTTCGATATTTATATGGCTCTAATCTAGGAAGAAGTTGTTCAAAAAGCTCTCTTCTACGCTTATCATTTGCCAATAAATTTCCATATTTCGTAATTGTATATGCTGCTTTTTTAGGATTACTCCAATCTACACTATGGAGTAGTTCAAGATAATACTGCTCTTTATTTACTCTCTTATGAGAACGTAACCAAACCACTAACCAATATATAGCTCCTACCACTATAACTCCAATAAAAATTAATAGCCCCCAATATAACCAAACAGTATGGTCTGGTATCTCTATAAAAGGCTTTATATCTTTTATTGGTGGAAGATTCATTGTATGCTTTAAACTCATCTCATACTCTTAGTCAATTTAATAAATGGGTCTTCATCTGTATAGAGTTTTATATAACGAATACCATTTTTTCTCAAATGTTTATATAGACGACGATCATTAGCTATCATCTCTTTGCGATACTCAGCCATTACACTTGAGTTTATATCCCCTTCCATACTTGTACCACTCTCTGGATCTACAAGACGGAGATAGCCCAATGACTCTGGGTGTTCTTCAAAATGGTCTCTAACAATAATTACAAAAAGATCGTGTTTCCTACTCAAGAGCCGTAAATCTACATCTCCTACAAAATCCCCAATTAAAAACATTAGAGATCTCTTTTTTACCCTTTGATAGAGTGTTTCAGACCACCCTTTATAATCTGCTTCTTTATTCAAAACTTCAAAGCTAAGAGCATTCTCAACCTCTTTGCTAACAGAAAATAGCTTTTTAGATGGACGACTAACACTATAGAGACGATCTGCATAGATTATAGAGCTAAACAAATCGCTATTTTTAATAGAAGCAAATCCTAAAATTGATAAGAGTTCAACCATATACACTCTTTTTGGTCTCTTTGTTCCAAAGGCAGTTGAGCCACTAAACATTGTTGAGACAACAACATTTAACTCTCTCTCTTCGTGATAAATTTTTACGTAAGGTTTATGTAATTTAGCAGTTGTCTTCCAATCTATTTTACGTACATCATCTCCATAGACATACTCTCTTAATTCAGAAAACTCAAACCCCTCACCTTGAAATAGTGAAGAGTTGTTGCCAAGCATCTCTCCAAAGACCTGCTTTCTAGTCTTAAGGACAATCCTTTTGGCAGTTGCATTCATTTTATGTCCTTTTTAAATTTTCTATCGTCCATCATTTCCTTATTTCTTATATAAAAATTAATCTTTTGTATTTTATGGGATTGGAACAGCTTTGAGAACCTTCTCAATAATCCAATCTTGACTAATCTCTTCAGCCTGTCCTTCATAACTTAAAATAATACGATGGCGTAGTATCTCTTTTACAATATATGCAACTTCAATAGGTGAAACAAAATCTTGACCCTTCAAATATGCTACAGCACGAGATGCCTTGTACATATCAATACTAGCTCTAGGAGATACACCAAATTCTATATAAGGAGAAATCTCTTCTAATCCATACTTTTGTGGCTCTCTAGTAGCAAAAATTAGCTCTATGATATATTTTTCTATCTCTTCGTCCATATGCACTTGCATAGCCTCTTTACGTAAACGATTTAAGTCATCAAGACTAGCTACTTGTCTAATCTCTCCAAATGAGTTATTAGCTACTCTTCTAGCAATCTCAAGCTCTTCATCTCTACTGTTATAACCCACTACAACTTTCATCATAAAACGGTCTAGTTGAGCCTCTGGTAATTCATAGGCCCCCTCTTGCTCAACAGGGTTTTGTGTAGCCATAACTAAAAAAGGTGGAGTAATTTGAAAAGTATCATCTCCAATAGTTACTTGACGCTCTTGCATAACTTCAAGTAGAGCAGACTGAACCTTTGCTGGAGCTCTGTTTATCTCATCTGCAAGAAGTAAATTTGTAAATACTGGACCTTTTTTAATTTTAAATGTATTATTACTTGGGTCGTAAATCTCTGTTCCAATAATATCACTAGGTAAAAGGTCTGGAGTAAACTGTACCCTTTTAAATGTTAGACCTAGAGTCTTAGCAAGTGCATTTACAGTTGTTGTCTTTGCAAGTCCAGGAACACCCTCTAGTAGGATATGCCCTCTAGTAAGCAAACCAATAAGTAGAGCCTCGACCATTTTCTCTTGTCCGACAACAACTTTTTGTATCTCTCTTTTCATATATCTAACTGTTTGCACACATAACTCCTAACTCTGATATTTAAGAAAACTTTACCTTATATGGTTTAACTAAGGATTAATAATAATAAAAGAAAAGATAAGATAGTAGTTTATATTATTTAAAGGAACTATCTTATCTATCTCTTAAAAATTTTATAGCAGTAGCCAAAATATCATCATCATCTCTACTTGGAGATTTAAGGACAACTCTATCCCTTTCATCATAAAACTCAAAAAAGAGTCTCTCTTCATAGCTTGAGACTTTGCTTATCCCCTTATCTTTTGCCAATACTTTAATAGCCATTGTTTGGATAAATTGAGAAGTAATAGTATCTATCTTTCCAAATCTATCAGCTATCTCTTCCTCTATCTCATAAACTTCTGCAACACTATTAGCTTGAGATAAACGCCGATATAGCTCCAATCTCAATCTATCTTCAGAGATTAACTCATCACTTAAATAGGCATCTATCTGGAGATTTATCTCAACCCCTTTCTCTACACTTTGCTTTTGACCACTTAGCTCTTTAATAGCATCTTCAAGCATACGCAAATATAGTCCATAACCAATCTGTTTAATGTGTCCTGATTGTGCTTCACCAATAAGATTTCCACCACCTCTAATCTCTAAATCGTGAAATGCCAATACTGCACCACTTCCTAACTCAGAGTGGCTCTCAAGAGCCAAGAGGCGACGACGTGCATTTTGAGGAAGTTGCTCTTTATCCTCAACAAGTAGATAACAATACCCCTCTTTTCCTCCACGTCCAACTCGTCCACGCAACTGGTGCAAATCAGCAATGCCAAAATTTTGAGCACCATCTATAATCATAGTGTTAGCGTTTGGAAGGTGAATACCAGATTCTACAATAGTAGTAGATAGAAGCAAATCATACTCACCAGCTTCAAACTTCATCATCTCTTTTTCTGTTTGGGTAGCACTAATTTTAGAGTGGAGAGTAGCTATACGAAGATTTGGAATTAAATCTTGAAGCTCTTTTGCCTTTTGCTCAATTCCAGCAATTGAGTTATAGATATAAAAACACTGCCCTCCTCTTCGACGTTCTCTTAAAATAGCCTCTTTTATAATACTTGAGTCAAAACTCTTCACAAAAGTACGAACTCCCACCCTTTGAATTGGAGGAGTAAGAATTTCACTAAAAGTTTTAATTTTAGATAGTGCCATATTTAGTGAACGTGGAATTGGAGTTGCTGACATTGATAGTAGATGAACATTTATAGCCATCTCTTTTAGTGCCTCTTTTTGCTTGACTCCAAACTTATGCTCCTCATCTACCACAACCAAAGCCAAGTTATTAAACTCAGCTTTAAGCAGTGCGTGAGTTCCAACTACAACTTTTAACTCACCACTCTTTAAACGAGCCAATATATCACGCTTATCTTTAGCACTTGTATATCTATCAAGTTGAGCCACCTCAATATCCCAAGGCTTAAAACGCTCTTTTAAACTACGAAAATGTTGGCTACTAAGGAGGGTTGTTGGTACTACCATCATAGATTGATAACCACTCCTAACTGCTACAAAGATAGCATTCATAGCCACCTCTGTCTTTCCAAAACCAACATCAGCACTAAGCAATCTATCCATCATTTGACCACTTTGTAGCTCTTGTATAATCTGATTAATCGCCTCTAATTGATCTTTGGTATGTTCAAATCCAGCTTGTGAGAGAAATAGAGTGTGTTGTACACTATCGACTTTTAAAGTAATACCCTTTTGGAGTGTTCTTTTAGCCGATATATTGATAATCTCAGAGGCTATAGCAAAGAGTCTATCTCTTACTTTTCCCTTTAGACGCTTGAAACTAGCCTTTCCAAGTCTATCAATTGTAGGAAGAGTTCCACTATCAGCGACATATCTATCTATTGTCTCAAGGTTTTCAACAGGAAGTAGAAGTTGGTCTTCACCTTGATACTGCACTACAACAAACTCACGAGTAGCACCTAAAACTTCACGCTTTTCTATACCTTTAAAGATACCTACCCCATGAGTCTCGTGAACTACATACTCTCCAACTCTCATCTCATCAAGTATAAGAGTTGGGGCTTTTACCCTTCTATTTTTTACCTCTTTATTTAAAGATATAATCAACTCATTAGAACTTATTAGATTTAAGACACCCTCTTGATAGACAAAGTTTAATCTATCAATATCTATTAACTGACTTCCACGAACTAAAGATTTACTACGGGCAATAACAGTAATACGTTTATCAATATGAGTCTCTATAAGTCTATTGGCATCTATGAGTTCAATATCTCTATACTCTTTAGCTTCAGGAATAATACTCTTTGGATAACTATCTTTTGCAATGATAGGAGTATTTAAACTATATAATTCCTCTAAATCTTGACTAATCTCTTCGACATTAATAGAGCTAAGAGTACCCAAGATATTTATACCAAGTTCATCTAAATGCCAAAGCCCTAAAGAATCAATATCCTTAATAAAGCTCTCCCAAGGACTATTTTCTACTCTTATTTTAAGTGCTTTAAAGGCTTCTTCATCAAGTGATAAAAAGGCTGGATATATCTCAATAGCCTCTAACTCATCTCCTTTACGCTTTTGGGTATTAGGTTCAAATGGATAGATACTCTCTATCTCATCATCAAAAAGACTAATTCTATATGGCTCTTTAGCTCCTAGAGTATAAATATCTATAATATCACCTCTAATAGATACTTCACCCTCTTGACTAACTAAATCAACAAAGTGATAACCCCAGCGATATAACATATCTTTAAATATTTTTAAATTGATTCTATCACCAAACTCTAATCTTTTAATATCAAAACAATCAGCCTTTGGAAGTGGAAAACTCAAAGTGTAGTATGGTGATATTAAAATTTTACTATCTCTACATCGATAGTAGTTGTGAAGTTGAAAAAATAGTTCTTTAAGCTCTTTAGAGTAACTACGAATATCCTCACCTATATTTATTCTAAGTTGAGGTAAAACAAAAGTACTAATATCTAAAAACTCAGCTACACTTTTTGCCTCTTTGGCACTTTTGTCATTACGAGTAATAAGAAGCTCTGGATATTCAGATATTGGAATATTTTTTAGATACTCAAAAAGTCTTGAAGGTTGCATCAGGAATATACCTTTAAAAAATTTAAGACATTAAATATATTTGCATAGTATTTTATTCTATATTTCTTAATATATAAATCTGCTCTTTTATAAATTTTTTATGCTTAGCTTCTGAATTGCTATTGCTCTTAAACCTTAAATAATCATACTCTTGTACTTTAACATCTCCATATCTTGACATTATTTTTATAATATCATCTTGTGGCATTATCCCTTCACTGTTATAACTC
>WGFZ01000058.1 GCA_015491955.1 Nitratifractor sp.
ATTTAGCATATCTCCATTTGGATTCCAATTCTCACCATCCCACAAAAATAGAATTTCAGACTGTTTTGCACTACTCATTACTATCCTCCTTTTTTGTTTGTCTATATTTTTTGAAATCTACACTACCCATTACAAAAGCTATATTTGCCTCATCTATTGATACTCTATCATTTGTTGTTAGCTCCTCTTTTATATCACTATATAGAGTAATTAAATCATCATAATCATCTCCATACATTGAGTATTTTCTTGAAATATTATAAATTTTATTAAATACTCTTCCACTATTTTGCATAGTAACTGAGCCTATACTATCAAGATATTTTTCAAGAGAAGTAGATTCTCTCCTATCATTATTATCTTCTCTATTTTTATTGTTTTCTTTATTTTTACTCTTTTGCCATTTAATAACAAGTATAGCTAAAGCCCCTAATATATAAAACTCTCTAGCTCTTTTGTTTTGCAAGAGTTGCACCTCATTAAATTTTGATTTTGCAACATCGCTAAATCTATCGCTATCCATATCCACCTCCTTATATATGTAATTACTCCATCTAATATCTATAGCTTCAAGAGCAATCAAAAAATCTAAAAATCTCTGATGCTTTTGAAAATCTTCATATTTAGAGTAAAATAGTATCTCATATGCTAATTTTTTTCTAGTAGCATTTTTGCGGTTATCTCCAAAAAATATCCTTTTGTATATCCAATGAATAAACCCACCATATAGCTTAACTTTACCAAATATTATCTCAGCAAGTAGTATATTATCTTCTATATAATCTCTAATATATAGAGCATTCTCATCTTTTTGATTTTTTTTGATAAATCTTGATGCACCTTTTTCTATACCCATACTATCCATCAACTCAAAGGCTCCAAATACTCTACTAGGAGCTACATCTTCTATCATTGTATATAGATTGATAGCATTATTACTCTTTTCATAAAATAAAAAACTAAGCAGAAGTTTTTGGCTCTCTTTTTCATCAAGCCTTTGCAAAAGTTGTAACATATGCTTTTCTGTTTTTTTAGCTGAGCTATTTTCATCTGAAAACTTTATCAATTTATCAAAAAACTCTCTTTTTTTACTATAATCATCAAAAAAGAGTGTAGGCAAAAGATAGTAACTATTTCCAAATAGATTAAATATAAAGCTATTACCGTCAAAAACTATCTCAAAGCCCTGCTTTACCAAACAAGCCTCATCTTTACTTAGGCTAAGAGTTTTATATTTTAGATTTTTTGATAGAGTTTTTGGCATCCCATGGAGGCTACAAAAGTTAAGCCCAGCATCAAATCCAACTTCACATCTATCATCACAAAAGTAGCTATTTAAATCTCTCTTTACAATATCTCCATTACATACACTATTAACATACTTTTTAGAAACTTCTGGAAATATCTCATATAGACTCTTACTATCTATAAAAACAGCCAAATATAGATTTTTCTCTTCATAATCTTTTATAGATTCTGCTAATCTCTGGGTATCTATACTCTTAGATAGAGCCTCTATATACTCTTTTTTCTCATCATCAAGATACTTAGCCATATTCTTAAAAGCTTTTTTCAAGCTACTTTCTAACTTTTTGGCATCATAAAAAAATAGTGGATATAAATTACCACCATTTGAAGATGTAACTCTAAGAAATAATCTATCTTTGATAGCATCTTTTTCAAATACACTTATTCCATCAAACTCAAATCTTATAAACTCATCACCTTTTATCTCTTTGAAGTTGGATACTGCTATTTTGGATATATTTTTTCTATCTATCTCATTAAAGTTTTCTACTCCCCTATCAGCATAACTTTTACCCACATCATAAAAGATTTTAACAATATCAGCCATCTATACCACCTCCAAAAAGCCTAAATTCTTCATCGTATCGCTACCCATACCAGTTTTTACAAGTAGATTTATCATATCAAAATTAGCTTTTATTACATATTGAGCCTTCCACGCTATATATCTACTCTTTTCATACCAAAAATGACTTACTTTATCACTTTGCCAAATAGCTTGGATATCCAAATTGCCACTATATGGCTTTTGTAAAATAGCTTCATACTTTTGGAGTGCATTTTTTTGGATTATCTCTTTGTGTCTAGGGTCAGATGGCTCTAAAAATATCTTTTTTCTTGTAAGAGAGTTTTTTATGGCTGATACTACATAGCCCCTAACTTGAAGCTCATCAATACTCTTTGGAAGCTCTCTACTATCAAGAGAGACCTTCACATCACTAAGCCTAACATCTCCCAATTTAAGAGTATCTTTAAGTATATTTGTAGCAACACTCTGCTCATACTCTGGATTTAGGGCAGTAAAGAATATATTAAATATATTATCGTGATAGATTATTCTAAAATTGGTGCTTTTAAATCTCTTGCCTGTGGCTTTGTGAATATATCCATTATGCTCTTTTGATGGCAATATGGTATATAGATAGGCTTGAAATAGCCTAGCCATAGAGCGTCTGATTTTTAGATTGTTTGTAGCGGTGGTAGCCTCGATATGTAGCATAATAGGACTCCAATATATTTTGGATTTTTATATTATTGCTACTATATCCTAAGCATATATTGATATTGATAAGATTTTTAAATTAAATACTATAGATGTTCTCTATTGACACCCAACGCACTCCATACTTCTATCTTCTACTCCCTCTTCTGAGGCTACAGCTTCTGGGGATTGACTTCTTAGATAGTATGTTGATTTTAAACCAAATTTCCACGCTTCCATATATATATCATTTAGATAGCGACCACTTGCTTTATCTAAACTAATAAAGATATTTAGGCTCTGCCCTTGGTCTATCCACTTTTGACGAATTGCTCCTGCTCTAATTAAAAGACGCTGGTCTAGTTCATAGCTAGGAGTATAGTATCCCCAAGTCTCTGCATTGAGATTAGGTACAACAACAGGAATCATTCCTGAAAGATTCTCTTCAAACCATTTACGTTTATAGACTGGCTCAATTGCTTGAGTAGTTCCTGTTAGAATAGAGATAGAGCTAGTAGGTGCTATTGCCATTAAATAGCCATTACGCATTCCATCTCTTTTGACTTTCTCTTTTAGCAATAACCAATCGTGTGTATAGCCAAAAAGTCCTCCTCTATCAACTAATTTACACGCTTTGGCATTTGCCTTATCTATTGGGAAGACTCCTTTTGACCAATCTGAACCCTCAAAGTTAGGATATACCCCTTTTTCTAATGCTAAATCACTTGA
>WGFZ01000059.1 GCA_015491955.1 Nitratifractor sp.
CTTGATTACTACTTTCCAAAAGAGTTTGCATATAAAATTACTTCTCAAGAGATTACAAAATAGTGAAACTAGATTGCCGTAATCTTGATTGCCCTATTCCAGTTTTAAGGACTAAAGAGGCACTTGAAGAGATGGAAGAGGGTATTTTAGATGTAGAGCTAAATACTCTTTCATCTATCGAAAATGTTAAACGCTTTATAAAGAGTCAAGGTCTATTTTTTGAAGAGAAAAAGCTTGGTTCTAGGCATATAGTTTTGAGTATTGTAAAAGGGTATGAGTGTGCCATAGAGCCTCAAGAAGATAAAAAAAATAGTATCAGCACTTCAGAAGCCCTTAGAGCTACTCAAATTTCTCAAATTGCAAAAGAGCGTCAAGATGCAAAGAGATTTTACTCTCTTCTACTAGGAGGGATTATATCAGCAATTTTAGCAAGTACTTGTTGTTTAGCTCCTCTACTCTTTTTGCTATTTGGTGTAAGTGTTGGTTCACTAAGTTTTTTACAATACTTTTCCCCATATCACAACTACTTTAGTGTTGGAGCTATTGGTATAGTTGGGTGGCTCTGGTTTGATTGGTATAGTAAACGAAAAGATAAAGTTGCTTGTGCTACATCTCTTTGTAAAAACTATACTCTATATCTTAGTATTGGAACAATATTTGTAATAGTAATGGTAAGCTATCCTCTTTGGGTAGGCTATCTTTTTAGTTAATAAAAGGGAAAAAATGAAAAAAGTTATATTTACGCTAGGATTTATTAGCTCAACTCTATTTGCCAATAAGATTGCAGTTATTAAAATAAAGGGTATGACTTGCCCTCTTTGTACAGTTGCTATTAAACACTCACTAAAGAAAACTTCAGGTGTTATAAAAGCAAAAGTGAAGTTAAATACACAAAAAGCAACAGTTGTATTTAAAGAGGATACCAATAGCTCAAATCTACTTGAAGCCATTAAAAGAGCTGGTTATGAGGGGAAGATTTTAAATATCACTTCAGTAAATCCATTAAAGGCTCAGACAAAATAGCTCTTCCTTTTCTATTTGCCTTAGAGTACTCTACAATCATTCCATGAGACCTAGCATAGGTCTGTGCTACACCAAGACCAAAGAGTTTACTCTCTTTGCCACTTAATCCCTCTATCATCCACTCTTGTAGTTCGTCATAAGTTGAAAATTCATATCCAAAGGTATTTAATAGTCTAGCTGTATAACTATCTACAACAAACACTTCTCTATAACAAGCATAATTTAATATAGAATTAGCCGTCTCAAAACCTACACCCTTTTGCTCGAGAAGCCACTCTCTATCTACATCTTTACAAAAAGTTTTAAAATCTTTGAAACTTTCAATAATATTTTGACTTAATTGCTGAATATTTCTACTCTTAGCTCTATAAAAACCACTTGGACGAATAAGTGCTTCAAGAGAGGATATTGGATAATTTGCTAAAGCTTCTAAAGAGAGAATCCCCTCATTTTGAAGATTTTGTAGAGATGTTTCAACTCTATTCCAATTACTATTTTGTGTTAGGATAGCTCCGATAACTACACTAAAAGTTCCGCTATTTGGCCACCACCAAGGGTCTCTATCTGCTTTATCATAGCCAAGAGTTTTAAGAGTATATAGTAGTTTATAAGAGTTCATAATATCTCTTCTAAAAGAGAAACTCTACTAATTCTTTCCCGCAAATGGAAGCAAAGCACTAGCCCAAGTTAAACCTCCACCAAAGGTATCAAGAAGCATCAAATCTCCATATCTCAAACGACCAGATTCATAAATATCGTTAATTGCCATAGGAATAGAGGCTGCGGATGTATTTCCATACTTTCCTACTGTTAAGATAATCTGCTCCTCTTTAAGTTTCAAAGAGTCTCCAACTGCTTTAATAATACGGTAGTTGGCTTGGTGTGGAACAAAATGGTCAATTTTATCACTACTAATACCATTATGAGCTAAAATCTCTTTGACATCTTTTGTAAGAGTCTTAACTGCCAATTTGAAAGTCTCATTACCTTTCATCTTGACATATTGTAAGCCTTGTTCTATAACCTCTTGAGTTACTGGATTTACAGTTCCAGGAGCTGGTGTCATAAGAAAATCACTGTAACTACCATCGGCACTTGCATGTATATCTATAATCTTTTCACTTGCATCAGTAGTAGCTGAGATTATAGCTGCTCCTGCACCATCTCCAAATAAGATACAAGTACTTCTATCTGTATAATCAACAATAGAGCTAAACTTCTCTGCTCCAATTAAAAGAACATTTTTCTTCATTCCAGATTCAATAAAGGCTTTAGCTATACTCAAGCCATATACAAATCCACTACAAGCGGCTGAAATATCAAAAGCTTGTACATTACGAATACCAAGTTTATTGGAGATAATACAAGATGTGGAGGGCATATTAAAGTAGTCTGGTGTAACTGTTGCACAGATAACTAAATCAATATCTTGAGCTTCAATACCTGCTCTAGCTATTGCATCACGAGATGCTTCAACAGCTAAATCACTTGTAGCTACATCAGCTTCAGCGATATGACGCTCTTTAATACCAGTTCGCTTTAAAATCCATTCATCACTAGTATCGACCATCTTTTCTAAATCAGAATTACTTAAAATTTTAGGGGGGACATAAGCTCCGATTGCTCTCATCGTAGCATATACTGGGGTAAAATTAGACATAAGACTCCTTCGCCTATCAATAACAAAGGTTATTCTAGCATAGGAGGGCTTTAGTTGAAGAGAGTTATTGAAATTAATCCTCTTTACTATTTGCTTGAGCTAATAGCTCTTCTATTCTCTTATTCATATCAGATTGTGCATATCCAATAGCTTGAAAGATTGCATTTTTAATCGCTTTAGCGTTGCTAGAACCATGACTAACAATTGCACAACCATCAACTCCTAGAAGTGGAGCTCCTCCATACTCTGCATAATCAACCTGTTTTTTAAGACGAGCAAAAACCTTCTTTTTCATAAGCAAAGCACCAATTTTTGCTGGAAGTGATTTACGAATAGCTTGACGCATCATAGTAAATATTGCATCAGCAACACCTTCACTAGTCTTTAAAAGAACATTACCAGTAAAGCCATCTGTTACAACAACATCTACATTTCCATTAAAAATATCACGCCCTTCAACATTCCCAATAAATCCAGGGACACTCTTCATCAAAGGAAATGCCTCTTTAGTAAGCTCATTACCTTTAGAGTCTTCTTCACCATTGGCAAGAAGTCCTACACGAGGAGAACTAATTCCCATTAGCTCTTGAGCATAAACCTCTCCCATTGTTCCAAACTCATATAGGTTTTGAGCTTTACACTCAACAACTGCACCAACATCAAGTACTAATGTTTTACCATTAATATTTGGCATCAATGTGGCAAGAGCTGGTTTAGATATATGGGGAAGTCTTCCTATTCTTAGAGTTGCTAAGGTCATTGTAGCTCCACTATGACCAGCAGATACTACAGCATCAGCCTTACCATCGCGGACAAGTTCAACTGCTTTATATATAGAAGAGTCTCTCCTACGTAAAGCGTTGGTTGCTTGGTCGTGCATATCTATAACATCACTTGATTCAACAATCTCGATACGCTCTAAATAGAATTCAGGAAGAAAAGAGAGTATAGCATCACGATTACCAACAAGAATTGGCTTAAAAGCTCTTTCGTCCATCGCTTTCATACAACCTTCGATAATAGGTTCAGGACCAAAATCCCCACCCATTGCATCGATGGCGATACGAATTATACGATCGCTACGGCTCATTATGACTTATATTCACCTGTTGTAGGGTTCATACGGTGGGGCATTCTCCATGTTCCATCTGCATCTTTTACAGGTTGAGGAAGTTGAACTTTATAGTGAGTTCTACGCTTCGCTGCTCTAGTTTTACTATGTCTTCTCTTAGGTACTGCCATCTATTATCCTTTCTAATATTTTTCAGTATTCTATATCTAGTTCCTCTTCACTCTGCCGACACTCTTGGCAATAGTGATAGTTAGAACGATAGGAAGCAATTTCGCTTTCCATTAATAGACCTATATCAATTATGCCATCTAAAAGTTCAATTGTATCTAAATCTTCCATAACTTTTTGAACTTGGTCAGTTAGTATCAAATCTAAAGGAAGATTAAGGGAATCTTTATAATCCTTACCACAACGATCACAAGTTAGAGATATATCTCCTGTGATTGTTGAGACGAAATGAACCTTATGTACTCCCTCTTTTAGTAAAGTTCCACCTATATGGAGTCCATCTTTATCGCTAAACTCCACCTTGCTTGGGCTTCTAGCCACTTTATTAAAAGAGATTTTCATAAAAACTCTTAATTAGAGAATCTCTCTTTTAGCAAAGAAGAAAGCTATCTCATTTTTAGCATTCTCTAAAGAGTCGCTTCCATGTACAGCATTAGCGTCAATACTATCAGCAAAATCTGCTCTAATTGTTCCAGCCTCTGCCTCTTTAGGGTTAGTTGCACCCATAAGCTCACGATTTTTTAATACTGCATTCTCACCCTCTAAAACAGAGATGACAACAGGACCAGAAATCATGAACTCTACAAGCTCACCAAAGAATGGACGTTCACTATGTACTGCATAAAATGCTTCAGCATCTGCTTTACTTAGTTGTACTTTTTTCATAGCTGCAACTCTAAGACCATTACTCTCAAAGCGGTCAATGATTTTACCAATAACATTTTTTGCTACTGCATCTGGTTTAATAATAGAAAGAGTCTGTTCCATAGTATTGAATCCTGATTAAAATTTTGGAGCAAGATGTTACAATAAATAGTATTAAAAAAAGGTTAAAGATAGTGATATAGACTAAATTGAAATAGATACCGACTCAAAATATATGAGCCGACTAGAGATATTAATCCTCTATAACAGGTGTTTCGTTAGCACGAACCTCTGCTGAAATATCTTCACGGAAAGGCATTCCATCAACAGTTTCGCTCCAAACAATACAACCCTCTGTTGGACAAGCTTCTGCACAAGCAGGAGTATCGTGATAACCTACACACTCAACACACTTATCTGCATAAACATAATAAGTATCTTCACCAGTTGGATTATCATCCTCATCAACAATTGCCTCTACAGGACACTCATCAATACAAGCTGCACAGTTAATACAAGTATCTGTAATCTTTACTGCCATATTCTCTCCTTTTTTTATTTTATGAACCACACTATATCATAGGAATATTAAAGCACTCTTTAATAACTTCAATCATTTAATTGGGTAAAAAAGTGCTACTTTCAGTTACATTATTAAAGATAATATCTTATGAGTGAACTACCTAACCGCTAAACAAGTTTAGACGATTGGGCTTCTTGTTTCATAATGCCGTGATTTCTAACAAGTCTTAGAAACTCTATGACACTCCACAAGCTTATATTCCGATAGTTCCTACCGTATTTCTATTATCAACTTGACCTAAGCCATAGTTTCTTATATTGACTGCTGCGTTTATATCTCTATCAATATTTTTCTTTTTACAATGAGGACAGTCAAATTTTCTTATATTTAGAGGTTTTTTACCTGTACTTGCACCACAATATGAGCATATTTGAGAAGATGGAAACCATTTATCTATCTTGATGATAGTTTTACCTCTCCAACTTGCTTTATACTCTAATTGTCGAATAAACTCACTCCAAGCTACATCAGCTATTGATTTTGCTAGTTTATGGTTTTGTACCATACCTTTTACATTCAGAGTTTCAAGACAGATAATATCGTATTGATTGGTTATCTCATTTGATATTTTGTGAAGATTGTCTTTTCTTTGATTTGTAACTTTAGTATGAAGTTTTTGTACTCTTAGTTTTGCTTTTTGTCTATTGTTAGAACCTTTTTGTTTTTTTGATAATCTTCTCTGAAGTTTTAGTAACTTCTTTTGAGATTTATTATAGTGTCTATTATTTGGATATTTAACACCATCACTTGTGATTATATGATGCGTTATACCCATATCTAAGCCTACTGCTGTTTTAGCTTTTGTAGGTTTAGGTAGGGGTATATTATCATCTATAAGAATACTGATAAAGTATTGATTGTTTTGTCTTGAAATTGTAGCTTGTTTTAGAATTGTATTCTTTGGTATATCA
>WGFZ01000060.1 GCA_015491955.1 Nitratifractor sp.
GTTTATTAGTATTTTTAGGTGTAGGTTGTGCTTGATTATAGCTACTATCTTTATAAGAGTTTCCATAGTTGCTATTTGATGAGTCATAAGCTCCTTCACTTCCTCCATAAGTAGAGGTTTTACTATTTTCATCAGGGCGATTAAGCATCTGTAAATTATCTACAGTAATAGAGTGCTTATTTCGTTTACTCCCATCTTGTGCAGTCCACTGCTCTAAGACAAGCCGTCCTTCTACGAGAACCTTGCTTCCTTTTCTAAGATACTGGTTAGCAATCTCTGCCGTTCTTCCGAAAAATGTTAAATCAATAAACATTGTCTCATCACGCTGTTCACCATTGGAAGCTTTAAACTTACGATTTGTTGCAATTCCAACTTTTCCAATGGCTGTACCATTTTGGGTATAGCGAATCTCAACGTTACGGGTTAGATTACCTACTAGTATCACACGATTATACACAGGAAGCTCCTTTGGCTTTTGAGATAGGCTTTATTAAGCCTCACTCGTTTCAGAAGCCGTCTCATCAGATGCTTTGGTATCTTCAACGGCAGATTTTTTATTGATTGTCTCAACTGTCTTATTAAATACATTCAACTCTTTTTTGCTAGTATATTTAACACTCATAAAACGTAAAATATCTTCGTTGTAGCGTAGTTGTCTCTCTAACTCTTCTAGTAATTGGCTAGGAGCAGTGTAGTAAACAACACTATAGTATCCACGCTCTTGTTTTTCTATAGGATAAGCAAGGCGACGCATTCCCATATCATTAGTGGCTTTAAGCTCTCCACCTCTTTGGCTAATTATATCTTTAACCTTTGTAATTTGCCCTTCAATCTCTTCACTAGTTAGAGTAGGCTTTATAATAAACAGTGTCTCATAACAGTTCATTGAAATCCTTCTTATGGTTTAATAGCCCATTCTCCCGACTCCAGAGCCGACCAAAAACGAGCAAGAATTTTGGAAGTGAAATTTTATCTAAAATTTATTAAAGCTCTTTGAGTTTAATCTAATTATCATCTTATATATAACTTTTTTATTGTATAATTTTCACGTCTTTTTTGAGAGTGATTAGTAGGGAAACAGTTGGCATTTATGTTACTGTTGGCGTATTGCTTACGATACGTTTACGCAAGCCGAAGAGACTTTCAATAGATGGTCAAAGGGACCTAAAGCCTAAAAAATATATATATTAGGAGACTTTTATGAAAAAGTTTTTTGCTCTTTTTTTAGTACTTGGTGCATTTGCATTCGCTGGTGAGGGTGAGTCTATGATTCAAGCTTACTCTGTTGTTGCTGCTGGTATTGGTCTTGGTCTTGCTGCTCTTGGTGGTGCTATTGGTATGGGACACACTGCGGCTGCTACAATCGCTGGTACAGCTCGTAACCCTGGTCTAGGTGGTAAATTAATGACTACTATGTTTATCGCTTTGGCTATGATTGAAGCTCAAGTTATCTATACTCTTGTTATTGCTTTGATTGCTCTTTATGCTAACCCTTTCCTAGGTTAAGTAAACTTTAAGCGTGTGGCGTATATAATTTCGCCCACGTTTCTATGCGGCAGTGGTGGAACGGTAGACACGCCAGCTTGAGGGGCTGGTGGGCGTATGCCCGTGGAGGTTCAAATCCTCTCTGCCGCACCATATAAATCTACATATTTAAACTCCATTTTTATAATCATATTTACTATTAATTATAATGATTTTGGTATAATACCTCCCATTTTCATAGCAAGTTCTATAGAGTTGCTAAGATTTTAGTATATTTAAAACAATAAAGGAAAAAAATGACAAAAGCAGAGTTTGTTGAATTGGTAAAAGAACAAGGTGATTACTCAAGTAAAGCAGAAGCAGATAGAGCTATAAAAGCCTTTACTGATGCTATTACCCAAGCACTTTGTCAAAAAAAGAGTGTTACTTTAGTAGGATTTGGAAGCTTTAGTACTGTAGAAGTAGCACAAAAGAGTGGTAAAGTTCCAGGAACTGATAAGACTTATACAAAACCAGCACACACAGCTCCAAAATTTAAATTTGGTAAATCACTTAAAGATGCTGTTGCTAAATAGATATATTATCGCCAACTATTTGGCGATAAGTTAAAATCTATTTCTCTCCTGTAATCCAACTCTTAATCTTTTTAAATGCACCTTCAAACTTATTTTCATATGGGTGGCTCTCAAGCCCAAAACTCTCTTGTAATTTTTCTATAAGCTCTCTTTGTTCTGTTGATAGTTTTTTAGGAAGTTTCATTTTAATTTGTGCGATTAAATCACCACTACCACGCCCATGAACATCTGGTACTCCCTTGCCTTTAAATACAAATTGAGCCCTATCTCTAGTAGCAGGTTTTAGCTTAAGTTCTAACTCCCCATCTAGTGATGGAATTTTGATAGTATCGCCTAATATACATTGTGTAAAAAATAGTGGTACTTCTATATAGAGATTATTCCCTTCCCTAACGAAATGTTCATCTTCTTCAACATAAAATAGAATATATAAATCGCCTCTTCTTCCATTTGTGTCTTCATTTCCTTTAGCAGGAACTCTAAGGCGATTACCTGTATCTATCCCCTTTGGAATAGATAGAGATACCTTTTCACTCTTGATTTGATATGTATCTCCTTTACATTTAGGACAAGACTCCTTAGCTATTTTCCCACGTCCTTGACAGTGTGGACACTCTTGAGCAAATGTCATAAAACCCTGTTTCATTACTATCTGTCCTTGCCCACCACAAGTTGAGCAAGTTTGCATATCTCCATCTTTAGCACCTGTACCATTACAAGCTTCACAAGGAGCTTTATATTTGACATCAATCTCCTTTTCACAGCCAAATATAGCCTCTTGAAAAGTTAAATTTAGCTCTATTTCAAGATCCATACCGTATTGCATACCACTATTTTGGCGTTGTGAGCTACCAAATCCCCCAAATCCACCACCAAACATTGAGTTGAATATATCCATAATATCGTCCATATTTCCACTTTGAAAGCCAGAACCTTGACCCTCTAAGCCCTCTTTACCATATCGGTCATAGATATTTCTTTTCTCATCATCACTAAGAACACTATAGGCTTCATTGATAAGCTTAAACTTCTCTTCAGCCTCTTTATCATTAGGATTTTTATCAGGGTGATATTTGATAGCTAATTTACGGTATGCCTTTTTAATTTCAGCACCACTAGCATCTTTACTAATTTGCAATATTTCATAGTAGTCTATATTTTCCATATTTTTAATACTCCTTAAAGGTACTTTTTATATATATTTTAAAATAAATAGGATAAAAGTTGTCGCGATTTTACCATAAATATAGAGTATATTATGATAGCCAATAGGATATAATTAAAGAGTATTTTTATATTAATGGAGCAGTTTTGATAGTACATATTGTAATGATAAAGTTTAAGGATACTCCTCAAAAAGAGGAGATAATAAAAAGTTTTGCTAAACAGATTCAAGATTTGATAGGAAGAGTTCCTTCTCTTAGAGATATGGAAGTGGGTATTAATCTCTCTAGTGAAGATAGAGCTATGGATTTGGTTCTTCGTTCAACTTTTGATGATATTGATGGATTAAAGGCTTATGCTATAGACCCTCAACATCTAAAGGTGATTGATGGGCTTAAAGAGGTGGCTGAGTATAGTAAAGTTGTAGATTATGAGAAATTATAGGGTTATAGCTCACTGAGATAGCTCAAGGTATTTTTGCAGTTGTAGAGCTTGGATAGTATTGATTTATTATCTTTCTCAAGAGTTCTACAAGGTAGTATTTATATCTAACTAATTACTTGACCACTCTTTTGATTGATATATTCTTGAATCATCTTTTTTAGATTGTCATATACAAAGGAGTCTTTGTAGTTTTCTATCTTACCACCACTAGCGTTAGGGTGTCCTCCACCATTTCCAATCTCTGAAGCCATATTAGATACATCAATTTTATTGTTACTCCTAAGGCTAAAATTTCCCCTTGAATTTATATCCATATAGAAATCATAGTCAGGATTTGCAACCAAAAAGGCATTTCCAATAAGAGATGCACTACCTACATTATAAGCAAGAATCCCCTTATAACCTCTATAAAATATAGTTAGTCTCTCTTTTTCTCTTCCAAGTAGTCTAGTAACAAAATTGGCTACTAAATTATCTTTTGTATCATTTTTGTCTATATGAAAAAAACTCTTTTTTGTCTGATGAAGAGCATCATCTAAGATAATAGGAGCATCTTGAAGTGGAGATTCTTTTAAAATTTTTGAAGCAGTATCTATTAGATTGAGCTTATATGTACGATCTTCGTTTGAAAAAAGGATTCTATTAATCTCTTTAGCCCCGCTAATCATTCCTAGTAGAACCCTTCCATAATCAAAATATTGACTCTTATCTTTCCAAATATCTATAGCATTTATAGCCTCTACTATTGGTTCATATTCACCATTTAGGTCAAAATCACTATTTGCTCTTAGCCAATCGTATGTAATTTTTGTAGCACTCCTAGATGTATCAAGTAGATACCAAGCAAAACGTTCAGAAGCACTTGCTCCTGTAGCGTGGTGGTCGAGAAGTTGAATCTTAGCACCTAAAGCTATAGCCTCTTTCTCTAGAAAATTACACTCTTTTGTAGTAAGGTTTAAATCAGTTATGAGAATTAAAATATCATCTTTTACACCATCTTGACGTTTAAGTTGAATATTACTTAAAATCTCTTCCAATCTTGCAGTAACTTCAGAACCATAGTTCGCGTTGTAGCACTCTATATTATCAAATGCTTTTGAGCTAAGGTATTGACAACCATAGCCATCTAAATCTATATGTGAAAGGTGATAAATATACATAAAATACCTTAGTTTTGAAAGAGTTGGTCAAGAGTTAATTCTTGTAAAAATAGATCAATTTTACCTTGAAAAGTTGCTAAAAAAGGGGATATAGCACAAGTTCCTATCACACCATTTGGACAATTCTCTTGGTATTGACTACAGTCAAAAACAGCAGGAGTCTTTCCTTCAGCTGCTATGACTATATCATATACTGTAATATCATTAAGAGCCATTTTTATACTAAAACCACCTTGGGCTCCACGATGGGACTCTAAAATATGCTCTTTTGCAAGATTGTGAAGAATTTTAGCTAAAAAACTTTTTGGGATACATAACTCTTTTGCTAACTGTTCTGAACCAACAGGACGATTAGATTTACGAATTTTATCGAGAGAGAGTAGGGCATATTCACTTGCACGAGTTAATAGCATTAGATTAAACAACCTTATTTTTAATTAGGAGTATTTTACTCAAATTTAACTCTTATGTAAAGAAGTGATTTATTAAGCTTTTAGAATTTTTTGTTATCATTCCCTCCTTCATTCAAGAAGAGATAAAATACCAATCAGGAGGTCATTATGGCTTTAGATTCGGCGAAGAAACAAGAAATCATCGCTAAATACGGACGAGGAGAGAACGATACAGGTTCTACAGAGGTACAAGTTGCACTACTTACAGAGAGAATTAAGTATTTAACTGAACACCTTAAAATTAACAAAAAAGACCACTCTTCAAGACTTGGACTTTTAAAACTTGTTGGTCAGCGTAGAAGATTGATGCGTTATCTTCGTAGTAAAGACTTTGAGCGTTATACAACAATCAAAGAGGCATTGGGTATCAGAAACTAATCCTATACACCCCTTTTGGGGTAATCTCTAATCTCTCTTCATATATAAAATATCTTCTACTAAAATATAAATTTTTACTTTACTCTAAAGCCTGTTTATTCTACTTTTATTATGATAGATAATTTTGGTATTATATATAAAACTATAAATATAGGTTTTAGATGGAACACTTAGATAACTTAAAAGCAATTCTACAATCAAAAAGAGCCAATATCTTCTATCTTGAGATGTGTAGAGTTATGCAAAAAGATGGCAGGATTGTCTATCTATCAGAGGATAAAAAAGAGAGTAGATATTGGAATATTCCTATAGCTAATACTACTTGTCTATTACTTGGTACAGGAACATCTATCACTCAAGCAGCTATGAGAATGCTATCTCAAGCTGGTGTAGTAGTTGGCTTTTGTGGAGGAGGGGCTACTCCTTTGTTTGCAGGAGTAGAGGTGGAGTGGCTTACTCCTCAGAGTGAGTATAGACCTACTGAATATGTCCAAAAATGGCTATCTTTTTGGTTTGATGAAGCAAAAAGGCTTGAATCTGCCAAGGCTTTTCAAAGAGCAAGGCTTTCATATATCAAAGATGTTTGGAGTGATGATAGGGATTTGATAGCTGAGGGTATTGATATATTTGATATTGAAGATATGTTAGATATTTTTGAAGATAAGATGATGAGTGCTAAAAGTGTCAATAAACTTTTACAACTTGAAGCAGATTTAACAAAGAGATTATATAAATATGCCTCTAATATTACTAATATATACGATTTTAAAAGAGACAGAGATAGTGCAGACCCTGCAAATGACTTTTTAAATCATGGTAACTATCTTGCTTATGGTCTAGGAGCTACTACACTTTGGACTCTTGGAATCCCTCACGCATTTGCTGTAATGCACGGTAAGAGTAGAAGAGGTGCATTAGTATTTGATGTAGCAGATTTGATTAAAGATGCCATAGTGTTACCAAATGCTTTTGTATCGGCAAAAGACGGTATGAGTGATAGAGAGTTTAGAGCCTATCTTATGCAAAAATTTGTAGAGCATAAAGCTTTGGATTATATGTTTAAAGTAGTTCAAGATACTGCCCATAGATTTGGTGATTTTTAATGATTGTTATATTCCTCTCCCAATCTCAAAAGAGAGCCAATAAAACAACCCGTAGGATACTTGATAGTTTTGCTCAAAGAGTAGGAGATAATTGCTGGAAAACTATCATTACAAAAGAGGGATTAAGAGCTGTTAGGAATCTATTAGCAAAAAGTGCTACCAAAAATACTGCTGTAAGTTGCCATTGGATACGCAGTAAAAATAGAAGTGAACTATTATGGATAGTGGGTAATAGAGATAGATTTAATAGTGAGGGTATTGTACCAGTTCATAGAACAAAACAAGATATTTTACAAAGATATAGAGAAAATGACTGGATATATCTAAAATTGATACAATCACTTACTGCTATATCAGCACTATTTCACGATTTTGGGAAGGCTAGTGATTGTTTTCAGAAAAAATTAAAATTCTCTTCTATTAGGAGTGATGCCCTAAGACACGAATGGGTAAGTATCGCTTTGTTTGGCTCATTTGTAAGTATTGAGCCTGATAGCTGGAAGCTAAGACTTATTAACTCCCATTTTGAAAAGGAGCAGTTTTTAGCAAATTTGAGTAGTTTTAAATTAGAAGATTTTGTAAATTATCCTATAGATGCCCAATTGATAGCGTGGTTAATACTCTCACATCATAAAATGCCTCTAACATCTGAAAATATGCAAGGGTTTGAATTACCAAATTTTGAAGATTTTTTTGAAACTGTTAGTCAAGATTGGGGATATAGTAATCAAAAAGAGGATAAAAGGGCGTGTTTACATTTTTCAAAAGCTCTAGTATCTGATTCAGTTCATTGGCAAAGAAAAGTTTTAAGATGGGCAAATCGTTTAGATAGCTTAAAAGTAGATTTTGAAGAGCTATTTAGTAGTAATGCAATTAGAGCTATTTTACACCATTGTAAACTTGCATTAGTTTTAGCTGACCATAACTACTCTTCTCAAAAAGCTGATAGTAGTTGGCATACAAATATAGAACTCTATGCCAATACAGATAGAAAAACCAAGAAGATGAAACAGTATCTTGACGAGCATCTATGTGGAGTATGTGATATAGCAGTAAATTTAATTTATAATTTTCCTCTGCTTCAAAATGAGTTGCCAAGTAGCACTAAAATACAAAAGCTTAGAAAACCATCACCTAAATATTTCTCTTGGCAAGATAGGGCAGTTAAAAAAATATCTCAGTTTTATAAAACCGATAATATAAAATCTGGATTTTTCGCTGTTAATATGGCAAGTACTGGAATGGGCAAAACGATAGCTAATGCCAAGATAATGAATGCTATATCTAGTAAAAAAAGCTCACTTAGATATACGCTTCTTTTAGGTCTTAGGACACTGACACTTCAAACAGGAGATGAGTATAAAAATAGATTAGGATTTGAAGATGATGATTTGGCTGTAGTTATAGGTTCAAAGCGATATATAGAGCTTCATAATATAAAAGAAGAGAGTGAAAAGATATATGAGGAGACAGGCTCATTATCATCTAAGCCTTTGAGTGAAGATGAGGTAATATTTGATATGGTAGCTGATGAGAGCTTACTTGATACTATACTTAAAACACAAAAGGATAAAAAATTACTCTATGCTCCAGTGCTTGTATCTACCATAGATTATATGATGGCATCAATCAATCACTCTAAAGGTGGTAAATGGATACTATCATCATTACGACTTATTAGTAGCGATATTGTAATAGATGAGATTGATGATTTTACATCTTCAGATTTGATAGCTATTGGCAGACTCATACATTTAGCCGGTATGCTTGGTAGGAAGGTTATGATATCTTCAGCTACTATAGCTCCTGATATTGCTTATGGCTATTTTCACGCCTATTATATGGGGTGGCAGATATATGCCAAAGCACATAATGCAAAGATGTCAGTAGATAGCTTTTGGTGTGATGAGTTTAAAAGTAGTTATAAACTAATTGCCATAGATGAAAATTGTGATAGTAAATACCAAGATTATCATAAAAAATTTGTAGAGTATAGAGTAAAAAAATTACAATCAATCTATCCAAAAAGAAGGGGCTTAATAGCCAATTTAGATATTTCAAGCAATGAGAATAAAAAAGAGATATATTTCAAAGAGATACTCAATCAGATAAAAAATATGCACAAAGCTCATCATATTATAGATAAAGAGAGTGCTAAAAGGGTATCTTTTGGGGTTGTCAGATTTGCTAATATAAATCCGTGTGTAGATTTTGGAGTATTTCTATCCAAAACTGAAATTAAAGATATAGATATAAAAATAACAATATACCACTCTCAGCAGATACTACTGATGCGTCATGAGCAAGAGAGATATTTAGATAGTCTGCTAAAGCGTAAATCTAGCGAACAAAATATACTCCAAGATACTATTGTAAAAAGACATATAGAAAATAGTGAGAGTGAAGATATAACTTTTGTAGTGATAGCTACTCCTGTAGAAGAGGTAGGAAGAGACCACGATTTTGATTGGGCAGTAGTAGAGCCGTCATCTTATCGCTCTATTGTTCAACTTGCTGGAAGAGTTCGAAGACATAGAGAAGGTGAAGTCAAAAGTCCAAATATTGCTATTATGAGATACAATCTAAAGGCATTTAAAGATGGAGATATAAAGGGTAAAAGATACTTTTATAATCCAGGATATGAGATAGATACTACTTTGAAAAATCACGATTTGAAATATATTTTAGATGAAAAAGATATAAGTGATAGAATAGATGCTGTGCCAAGAGTGCTAAAGGCTACTAAAGTAAATGAAAAAGATAGATTGATAGATTTGGAGCATTTTGAGATGGCAAAATGGCTCACAAACTATAATCAAAAGAGTGCTTCTACATTAGAAGGATATTTAAAAGGGTACTGGTATCTAACAGCTATGCCAATCACTTATAACAAGTTTAGAAAATCATCGCCTACACTTAGCTGTTATAGAGTGTATGATGAAGATAGTAATAGTTACTATTTTGCCCAAAAAGATATAGAGGGGAATTTTATAAATAGAGAGGATATTTTAAATATCAAAACTATTGACCTATCCAATATGAGTATATTTTGGCTTGATAGAGGATACAAAAATATATTAGATAGATATAGTGAGCTTATTGGTGATAGTATGGTAGATATTAGTAAAAAATTTGGAGAGCTAAGTTATCAAATATACAGTATTGATGATATATACCAAAAGCAATATCTGTATAATGAGCAGTTGGGACTATTTGAACAAAAAGAGGAGGGAAATTTGTGAAAAGTATGGTGGTGATAAACTTTTTGAAAGATAGAAAAGATGAGTGGCTAAAGAAAAAGATAAAAAATAGTATGAGTGAGGAGGAGAAAGAGAAAATTTTAGAGGAGGCAAATAGTAAATTTTCGCTCCAAGAGTGGCTACCTGATGCAAGTAAAAGAGCTGGTCAAATCTCTATATCTACACACCCTTGCAGATTTTCTCACCCATCAAGTAGAAAAAACAAAAACGGAACTACTACTTCTATAATATACAATGGAGAATTTACTAAAGATGGATTGCTTAGAAGTGGTAATGTAAAAGATTTAGAGAGTGATGCTTTAGGAAATGCTGCAGTTTTAGATGTGTATAAATTTTTAAATCTTGAACTTGAAGATGGTAAAAAGTTGATAGAGCATATAAAAGAAGAGAGTGATATAGCCAAAGATTTATTATCTATAGATACAGCAAGTTATGAAGAGCTAAGAGATGGCTTTTTGGCTATGATAGAGAGTAAAGATAGCCAAATAATTACAAGCTCAAAAATAAAACAGGTCTATTTCCCAATAGCTAATGGAGAGTATCATCTGCTCTCACTAATTACAAACTCTGCTATTGTATTTAAACTTAGAAAAATAATAGATGATTTGAAATTTTCCAAAGAGTCAACAGCCTTTAGAGATGCTAGAAGAGATGGAAAATGTATAGAAGAAAAAGAGTATAAAGAGTTATATGATTTGGTAATGATAGGATATGGAGGAAGCAACCACCAAAATATATCAGTGCTTAATACCAAATATGGAGGCAAAGCGTATCTATTGCCATCTATGCCACCAAATATAAAAGAGCGTTTAGTAAAATTTCCTAAAAGAGATTTTTTTAGAGACTCCTTACCTACAAAAGAGATAAATAAAATCTTTAAATCTCTACAGAGAATTTCAGAGATAGATTATAACAATGTAAATATCAGAAATGCCAGAATATTTAGATATAGAGACCTAATGGATATAGTATTAGAGTATATGAGTGCAGTTCGCTCAGTATCAAATGAGCAGTATCATACCGATAGCAACTTTTTGCCAAAATATCAATTAATTTGGCTACTTGAAAGTAGAGATACAGATAGATTGGCAGATGATATTTGGCTTGATAAGTTAATAGATGTGATAGTTAGGTGGATAGTAACAGAACTAGAGAGAGAAACTCACCATAAATTAAAACTAGGTTCTCAAGAGTATCAAGATATTAAAGATGTGGTATCAGAGTATAAGGAGGTGCTAAGATGAACTATTTGATTTTACCTCATATCAAAATACACAATGCAAATGCTCTATCTAGCCCATTTACGATAGGTTTTCCTGCTATGAGTGCTTGGCTTGGTGTTGTGCATCTTATGCAAAGAAGAGTGTCGCAAGAGTTTGATAATATTGAATTTAGCTCAGTTGGAGTAGTTAGCCATAAAGCCAATTTACATATATTTAGAGATAAGGGTGATTATGTATCATCAATTATTGGAACATCAAATCCTTTGGATAAAGATGGTAAAAGACCATCATTTATAGAAGAGCCAAGAATAGATTTGGAAGTATCTCTCGTCGTAGAGATAAAAGA
This sequence comes from Nitratifractor sp., assembly GCA_015491955.1. Classification (GTDB taxonomy): domain Bacteria; phylum Campylobacterota; class Campylobacteria; order Campylobacterales; family Sulfurovaceae; genus Nitratifractor. The sequence continues at coordinate 11,591 of WGFZ01000060.1, forward strand.
GAGCTTGTCTTCTAATAAATCAAATAGATTAGCAACATATATAAAAGATATTATGAATAGTGGATTAAAAGTTGCTAGTGGAGATATATTGAGCTTCAAAACACCAAAGATAAAACCTATAAAATCTCCAAAAGATTTAATAAAATATGTAGGTATAGGATATGCTCTAATACAAAGAAGAGATTTAATGCTTGAGCAGATGAGGGAGGGCAAAGATGCCTTAGAGGCTTTGGTGGACTTGACAGCTGTGCATTATAAGTGTGAGATGGAAAATGAAAAGGCTCTATGGCAAAGTAGTCGCAAAAGTGATGGCTGGATAGTACCTATCTCTATAGGCTTTATGGGTATATCAGAGCTTGGAAAAGCTAAAAATCAAAGAGATAAAGAGACTCTACATAGATTTGCTGAAAGTGTTGTAACTATTGGTGAGTTTAGAATGCCTCATAGACTAGATACTCTTGATGATATGATGTGGGAGTATCGATATGATGCTAAAAAATCTCTATATCTATGTGAAACAAAATCAACAAAGGAGTAAAAAATGGCAAAGAAAAAAGGTAGTGTGGCTTCAGTTTTAGCATTTGAAAAAAAGTTGGTGCCGTCAGATGGCTATATGTATGGAACAAATTGGGATAATTTAAACAATACTACACCTCTAAAATTGGTAGAGAAGTCAGTAAGAGGAACAATCAGTAACCGATTAAAAGATACTATAGCAAATGACCCTATGAAGTTAAATGCTGAAGTAGAAAAAGCAAATCTACAAAGAGTAGATAGTTGTAGTTTAAGTGAAAATCAAGATACACTAAAATTACATTTTACTCTAAGAGTACTTGGTAATATTATAGAGCCTTCTGCTTGTAATGAATCCGAATTTTTAAAGCTCTATCAAGAAGCAGTAAAGAGTTATATTGATAAGTTTGGCTTTGAGGAGCTTGGCAAAAGATATGCTCTAAACTTAGCTAATGCTAGATTTTTATGGAGAAATAGAGTGGGAGCAGGAAAAATAAAGGTGATAATCAAGGAGGTAGTTGAAGATAGAGATAGTAATGGTAGTAGTTGGGAGTTTGATGCCAAATCCTATCCACTTAAAGAATTTAATATAGATGATGAGCAAGTGTTGGATTTGGGTAAAAAGATAGCCAATACTCTAAGTGGAGATAGTAACTATCTATTACTTGATATAAAAGCCTATGCAAAAATTGGAGATGCACAGGAGGTATATCCGAGTGAAGAGCTTATCTTAGATAAAGGGCAGGGTAATAAACAGGGTAAAAAAAGTAAAGTATTATATGAAGTAGATGGTATAGCTGCTATGCACTCTCAAAAATTAGGAAATGCTATAAGAACTATTGATACTTGGTATCGTGATTTTGTACAAGAGGAAAGAGCTATAGCTATAGAGCCTTATGGAGCTGTTACAAATTTAGGTAGAGCATTTAGAAACCCTAAAAATAAGGAAGACTTTTTTACCCTTTTTGATAAATTTGTAAAAGGTGATGAGGAACTCGAAGATGAGCAACTACATTATGTAATGGCAGTATTGGTAAGAGGAGGGGTCTTTGGGGAGAGTGATAAATGATAACCCACTATATAGAGATTTGTCTATATAATGAGATGAATATATTAGGATTTATTTGGCAAAAGTTATATGAGAATTTACACATAGCTTTTGTAAAAGTAAAAGATAGCAATAATCAAATTGAAGTAGGAGTATCATTTCCAAGATATGGTATGAAAAATACCTTCCCTCTTGGAGATAGATTGAGACTATTTGCTAATGAAGATATATTAAAAAATCTTGATATTAAGACTCATTTAGACTCTATGCAAGAGTATCTAAAAATAAGCCAAATCAAACCTATACCCTCAAATATAAAAGGTTATGCTACTTTTAAACGAAAGCAGTTTAAAACAAATCCAATGAGACTAGCTAAACGATATGCCAAAAGAAATAATGTATCACTTGAGGAAGCTATGAAAAGGTATAAAGAGTTTGATGAGACTAAAGTTATAAAAGATAATAAATTGCCTTTTATAAATTATAAAAGTAGCTCCACAGGACAAAGAACCAAGATATTTATACAAAAGATAGAGAGTGATAAAGCTATAGATGGTAAATTTAGCACTTTTGGATTGAGCAACATATCTACAGTGCCGATTTTTTAAGATATATAAATTTTTACCCTTTTTTTCAGGGGATTTCACAAACTCCCTAAAATAGGGCATTTGTTAGCAATGCTAAAAA
>WGFZ01000061.1 GCA_015491955.1 Nitratifractor sp.
AGAGTTTCTCTTTTATAAATTTCCAAAAAGTGATGAGGGAATACTCTCAAAAATTCGAGCCTCTTTGGTAAACGAGAGTGGTTTTGCAACCTTAGCTAAAGAGATTAATCTTGGTGATTTTATCTATCTATCTCCAGCTGAAGAGAATAATAAAGGACGCACTAAACCATCTCTACTCTCTAACGCTTTTGAAGCGGTAATTGGAGCTATATATCTTGAAACTGGTTTAGAAAAAGTTCGATTAATTGTTGTAAAACTTTTAGATGAGACATATCCTAAAATTGACCTTGATACTCTATGTAAAGATTATAAAACTACTCTTCAAGAGATTACACAAGCAAAATTTGGAGTTACTCCAGAGTATGAATTACTTAGCTCCAGTGGTCCAGACCACCGTAAAGAGTTTGAAATTGCTGTTAAGATTCAAGGAAAGATTATTGCAAAAGCAAAGGGACGTAGCAAAAAGTCAGCCCAACAAAAATCTGCCGAGATTGCTCTAAAACAGTTACGTAAAGGATAAGATATGAATACATTTGGTCAAAGATTACGCTTAACTACTTTTGGAGAGTCTCACGGTAAAGCTATAGGTGGAATTTTAGATGGTATCCCTGCTGGTTTAGAGATAGATGAAGCCTTTATTCAAAGTGAGCTTGACCGTCGTCGCCCTGGTCAAAGTAATTTGACTACAGGTAGAAAAGAGGCAGATAGAGTGGAGATTTTATCTGGTGTTTTTGAGGGTAAGAGTACAGGAACACCAATCTCTATGGTAATTTTCAATACTGACCAAAAGAGTAGAGATTATGAGAATGTTAAAAAGCTATTTCGACCAGGACACGCTGATTTCACCTATTGGCAAAAGTATGGCATTAGAGATTATAGAGGTGGTGGACGCTCAAGTGCTAGAGAGACTGCTGTAAGGGTAGCAAGTGGAGCTATTGCAAAGCTGATGTTAAAAGAGTTAGGTGTTGAGGTAGAGTCTGGAATTTTAGAGATTGATGGAATTAGAGCTAAGAGTTGTGATTTCTCTTATGCTCGTAAGAGTAGGTTAAATTCACTTGATGCAGATATTGAAGCAGAGCAAGAGAGAGCTGTATTAGATGCAAAAGAGGCTCACGATTCAGTAGGCGGTGCTGTACTTACTCGTGCTAAAGGTTTAAGAGCAGGGTGGGGAGAACCACTTTACTATAAACTTGATGCAGTACTAGCTGAGGCTATGATGGGTATAAATGCTGCTAAAGCTGTAGAGATAGGTGCTGGGGTATCTTCTGCTAGAATGAAAGGTAGTCAAAATAATGACCCAATTAAACTAGAAGGATTTGCTAGTAATAATAGTGGTGGAATACTTGGTGGTATTAGTAATGGTGATGAGATATATGTAACTACTTGGTTTAAACCAACTCCTAGCATCTTTAAAGAGCAAGATAGTATAACAACAGATGGTGAGAGTATCCACTATAAACTAAAAGGTCGCCACGACCCTTGTGTAGCTATTCGTGGTGTAGTTGTATGTGAAGCTATGATGGCACTAACTCTAGGGGATATGGCATTGCTAAATCTTGGTAGCAAGATGAGTCATTTAAAAAAGATATATGAAGATTAATTACTCATTGTAGATTAAGGGTAAAGCTATTTGTATTGATACTAATACGCTGACCCTTTTTGAGATTATTAGCTTCTATAGAGTCTATTGGTATTTTTATAATTTGTTGATTTACAAGTACGATAGCTAGAAGTAAAATATCAACTTTTACAATATCGAGTAACTCCCCTTCAAATGATAACTTTTGTCCATTATTTGAGTTTAATAAGACCTCTTTGGGGCTACCATCTGCTTCAACTTTTCCAAAATTTAAGATAATAACTCTATTTGCCAATTTATAAATCTCACTAAGGCTATGAGTTACCATAAGAGTAGTTGTATTAAATTTTTTATGTAGAGTTAAAATCTCATTTTGAAGTCTATTTCGCATATTTGGGTCAATTGCAGATAGTGGCTCGTCCATAAGTAGAAGCTTTGGACGATTCATCATTGCCCTACATAGGCTAACTCTTTGTTTCTGCCCTCCACTAAGTCTATTTGGAAGTCTATCTTTTAGCTTATATAACTCTGTCATATCCAAAAGTTCATTAGCTAACTCTATATCTCTATCTACAAATAGAAGATTTTCTAAAACACTCATATTTTCAAATAGTGCATACTCTTGAAATACAAAACCAATTCGCCTCTTTTGTACAGGAATGCTCCTCTTAGTATCTAACCACACCTCATTACCAATCTTAATAACTCCACTTGCCTCCTCTAATCCTGCTATTGTCCGTAGTAGGGTACTCTTTCCACTTCCACTCTCTCCTGCTATAGCTAGAAAATCTCCCTCTTGAATTTCCAATTTTATATTTAAGTTCATATCACCAATAGCACCGTGTAGCCTCTTGTGAATATCTATTGAAATCATCTATGAAACTCTGTAAATTTCTGTCTTTGTTTATGGTTGAATATATATACACTCAAAAGTACAAAAAAGCTAAGAAGAAGCATAATAGCACTATATATATGAGCTGAGTTGTAATCCATAGTCTCAACAAACTCATAAATGGCTACTGATGCAACCTTAGTTTTGTCTGGGATACTCCCCCCAACCATCAAAACTACACCAAACTCTCCAACTGTATGTGCAAAAGTAACGATAAGAGCAGTAAGTAGGGCTGGTTTACTATTTGGAATAGCTATATATATTATGGTCTGAAATATACTTTTACCACTAATATAAGATGCCTCTAGCATTGTTTTATTTAGAGCTTCAAAACCACTTTGAAGAGGTTGTATCATAAATGGTAGAGAGTAAAAACAACTTGCCACTACTAAACCTGTAAAGCTAAATACCAATTTAATATCAAAAAATTTATCAAAAAAAGCACCTATTGGTGAGTTTGTAGAAAATATTGTCAATAGATAAAAACCAAGTACTGAAGGTGGTAAAACAAGGGGTAGGGCAGTAATTGCCTCTAGGTATGGTTTTATTTTGGATTTTGTTTGTGATAGATACCAAGCTAGTGGAATAGATAGTATAAATAGTATTAGTGTTGTAAATAGTGCTAGTTTAAATGATAGTAAAAATGGCTCAAAACTGATATTATTGAATAATTCAGACATCTAAAACCTCTACAAGAGATATATCAAAAGCCTTTATTAGAGTTACTACACTATCTCCTACTTTTAGATTCATCTCTAAAATAGCCTGAGTAGTGATAATAGACTCCAATATTAAATCTCCAATTAGTAGATTTATACTACTAAATAAAGAACCTATCTTAATAGACTCTATTGAGGCTCTAAT
>WGFZ01000062.1 GCA_015491955.1 Nitratifractor sp.
ATGTTACACAGGAGTATTTTAAAAGTGTAGATATACAAATATCAGATAGTAAAGCCCTCTTTAAAAAGATAAAAGATTTTGATTTTAAAAAGATAGATGAAGTTTTACAAGAGCTATTTTCAGATGATAAGAGTTTTCAAAAGAGTGTAGTTATAGGTGTAAATCTCAAAGAGTTAGAGAGTAAATACTTTGAAGCTAGAAATAATATAGATGATAAGTGGGAATTAAAAAGGTTTAAAGAGGAGCTATTTAATAGCTTTATACAAAATTTATTAAATATCAAAATCAAAGATTTAGCCTCAAGTGGTATAACTTATGAGTGTAGTGATATATTTGGACTCTACTATATCCCTGTAAGTGAAGGTATATACTCAAGTAGTAGCGGATTTTTAATAAAAGAAGAGAGGTAAATCATATCAAAAGAAATATATGTGAATATAGTGAATATGAGCCTTTTTTGCAAAATAGACCTAAATAAAGCAAAGTTTAAGTTTTGTGATTTTTCGCTATATTGGGTAAGAGAGAAGATTGGCTCTTGATATTTAAGTAAGATACAAGCTATAATCATAGTACTTTTAAATTATTAAATATCGAATGTTCTGGTATTTAAAAGCTCCCTATGGGAATTTAAACAAAGATTTTGCTGTGATTTGCTTTCTATTTAATAGTATTTAGAAGCTCCCTATGGGAATTGAAACGCTCGTGCTTCTACTTCTGCTCTTTTTCTTTCTTTCTATTTAGAAGCTCCCTATGGGAATTGAAACTTCTTGAGAGACTATTTCCAAAACGGAAATACTTCGATTTAGAAGCTCCCTATGGGAATTGAAACCTTAGATTTGTCCTTTTCCAAGTACCTAAGAGTAATATTTAGAAGCTCCCTATGGGAATTGAAACATTAAAAAATATAATACTGCAATGGCAACAGCGACAGGATTTAGAAGCTCCCTATGGGAATTGAAACAATTTGATTTCGCTTTGAGTACTTTCTTTGGGAAATTTAGAAGCTCCCTATGGGAATTGAAACATCTTTTTAGCTCTATATGTATGATTTGCTGAGGTTGAATTTAGAAGCTCCCTATGGGAATTGAAACGTAGTTTTTTAAGCTTTTGTACAATATTATGGGGTGAATTTAGAAGCTCCCTATGGGAATTGAAACGCTTCGAGAGCTTTTTTTTGGTCTTTTTTTTCACCCATTTAGAAGCTCCCTATGGGAATTGAAACAAACTAGAATTTGGTTTCACTTTGACTACATCACCATTTAGAAGCTCCCTATGGGAATTGAAACCAGCTACTTGTATTCAAACAAAGACAAGAGATACTAGAATTTAGAAGCTCCCTATGGGAATTGAAACGAAAATTAGAGAAGATACGACGAAAAAACCCACATCATTTAGAAGCTCCCTATGGGAATTGAAACAAATAGGCTACACATTCAAAAGGTGCTTGATATTCATTTAGAAGCTCCCTATGGGAATTGAAACGAAATTCCTAAATCTTTGCTGAATTGTGATAGGCTTAATTTAGAAGCTCCCTATGGGAATTGAAACACTTCAGAAACTAAAAGACTAGCAGAAGAAGAAGAATCATTTAGAAGCTCCCTATGGGAATTGAAACTTAGCCTTTGCTTCATTCCTGAAAGCTTCCCAGCTATTTAGAAGCTCCCTATGGGAATTGAAACAAATTAAAACCCGGAATGATGATTGAATTAAATCCAGATTTAGAAGCTCCCTATGGGAATTGAAACTATCATCAATATAGCAACTAACAGAATGAATATAAATATTTAGAAGCTCCCTATGGGAATTGAAACTAGTTTGCAATTATCTCAGGGATATTGTAGCTTAATTTAGAAGCTCCCTATGGGAATTGAAACTTGGCTTTTTTTTCTAAGAAACCTTGTGTATGACATTTATTTAGAAGCTCCCTATGGGAATTGAAACGGTTTTGTCCACTTGCTACTGTTACATCAATTACGATTTAGAAGCTCCCTATGGGAATTGAAACAGAAAGAGGCTTTTGAATATTGCAATAAAGATAATTTAGAAGCTCCCTATGGGAATTGAAACATTTAGGCTTTGGACGTAAAAGTTGTGCGACATACTATTTAGAAGCTCCCTATGGGAATTGAAACTGGTTGGAGATTTAGAGCGGTAGCAGTGTATGATATTTAGAAGCTCCCTATGGGAATTGAAACATAACTTCCAATGAGATTTACTCTCTGATTGATGATTTAGAAGCTCCCTATGGGAATTGAAACTATGTTTCAGCGTAAAAGGACAATGCTCTACGCAATATTTAGAAGCTCCCTATGGGAATTGAAACCGGAAATAAAACGGCTCAGATATGAAGCGTATAAGATGATTTAGAAGCTCCCTATGGGAATTGAAACTCATCTAAGGAAATGGAAAAAAGATTTTTTCTATTTTATTTAGAAGCTCCCTATGGGAATTGAAACCCTCTTTTCCCAAAACTTGTACGATATAACGCTGACATTTAGAAGCTCCCTATGGGAATTGAAACTATAAAAATCGTCTGCTAATTGTTGAATAAATCTTATTTAGAAGCTCCCTATGGGAATTGAAACTTTATACCCGTATTATAGCACACCGTGAGAAGTTTGATTTAGAAGCTCCCTATGGGAATTGAAACTCATATCCATAGCCCCTTTAGAAAGATGAACAAAGTCATTTAGAAGCTCCCTATGGGAATTGAAACATTATAAAAAAAATATAAATAAGACTCTGAAAATGCTTTATGGGAAAATTGTAATATTAATTTAAATTGTAAGAAGTTAATTTTTGAAATAAAAGATATAAAGATGGTACGGATGAGAGGAGTCGAACCTCCACACCTTACGGCACCAGATCCTAAATCTGGCGTGTCTACCAATTCCACCACATCCGCATCAACAATAAGTGGTACGCTCGTCAGGATTCGAACCTGAGACCGCTCGCTTAGAAGGCGAGTGCTCTATCCAGCTGAGCTACGGGCGCATATTTTTAATATGGTACGCCAGAGAGGAGTCGAACCCCTAACCCTCAGATCCGAAGTCTGATGCTCTATCCAATTGAGCCACTGGCGCATCGAACTATTTGTCGAATTCTTACTAAAGTTATGGGGTGGGTAAAGGGATTCGAACCCTCGACCCCCTGTGCCACAAACAGGTGCTCTAACCAACTGAGCTATACCCACCATATTAAAGTTTTAATCATTTTAATGGTCGGAGTGAAAGGACTCGAACCTTCGACCCCCTGCTCCCAAAGCAGGTGCGCTACCAGACTGCGCTACACTCCGTCGTTCTCAAAACGGAGTGCAATTATATACATTTAAACCTTTAATAAACCTAAAACTCAATCTTTTTTTGGAATAAATTTTCCACAACCCTTTTCAGGCGTTCCTCCAAAGCTTTTAATCTCTCTAGCTTTTCCCTCTTTTGCAATCTTCGCACGGTTACATTCAGGTTGCTTTATGCAAGATTCATTCTTACAGCCCACATCTTCAGGTACAGACATATATATACTCCTTAAATTTTTTTTGGATTATAACGTATCTAGCTAAGAGTATAAAAGATAATTTTTATTTTTTTATAAAATTACTTGACAAATAAATATTTCGTTAGATATAATGACGTATCTTTATAAGATAAAGGATTATCAAATGGCATGTGAGCAATCATCTAACAAAGCTAAAGATAGTGAGATAGAAAAAATTACTAAGGAGCAAGATACAATGGAAAATAATCAACAAAGACAGGCTGGTGTTTTAGTTTTAAATAGTATGCCAGAGTTTAAAGCAGAGGCTTATGACTCTCAGACAGGACACTATACAGAGGTTAAAAGTGAAGACTATAAAGGTCAGTGGACAGTTATATGTTTCTATCCAGCAGATTTTACCTTTGTTTGTCCTACAGAGATTGCTGCTATGAATGCCCATTTAGATACTATTAAAGATGAGTTAGGTTGTGAAGTTTTAGCAGTCTCTACTGATACTAAATTTAGCCATAAACGTTTTGTTGAGACTGAACCTCTACTTAAAGGGCTTAAAATGACTATTGCAGCAGACCCTACACACGAATTGAGTAGAAAATTTGGTGTTTTGATTGAAGATGCTGGTATTGCTTTAAGAGGTCGTTTCTTAGTCAATCCTGATGGTGTAATAGTAGCTCAAGAGGTACAAGCTCCACCAGTTGGTAGAAGTGTAAAAGAGTTTATTCGCCAAATTAAAGCTCACCAACACGCATATAAAACTGGTGAAGTTTGTCCTGCTGGTTGGGAACCTGGCAAAAAAACACTTCCTGTAAATAGTGATGTTGAACAGATGACTGGTCGTGTAGGTGATTATATTACTCTTGAAGATATTCTCTCTTAATTAAAAAGCCCTTTTAGGGCTTTTATCTTTCACAATTACTTTTAATATCAATTAAATATAGATTATTAATAACTTTTAACATATAAGAGTAGTAGATTTATATATATGGCAGAGAGGAAGGGATTCGAACCCTCGGTAGCTTACGCTACACACGCGTTCCAGGCGTGCGCCTTCAACCGCTCGGCCACCTCTCTAAAAACAAGATGCAGATTGTAACAAAAAAGATATTAAAAAGACAATATTGTCTTTTTAATATCTTTTTGCTATAATTCTCTTGCCTCTTTTCAGACCTGTGCAACGGTTTCTAAAGGTAATGGGTCAGGATGGGAACATAGCAGCCCACCTTTCGTTACTGGGTGCCGCAGTCATCTGGGAAGGGGTACTTCTTATCTCCTATTGACTAATCCTCATTTACTATACTCCATTCAAAAAATGGAATAGCTTCAAAGTATATATCATCAATAGTAAAGCTATATATATTTGATACAGTAACTACCCATACTTTAGATACTTTGGCTCTCTTAAACTCTCTGTAGTGTTTTTGTGCTTTTATCCAAAACTGTTCTTCATTCTCAAAAGCTGATGGAATAACTATCTCATATCTATTTGGAATATAATATCCCATACCTCCAATTACTTTGAAATTAAAAGAGTGTTTAATTAAAGTAAGAGCAACCATTGAATCAAAACTAATAAAAAATGGTTGATGCTTGTTTAGATATTGTGTTAATACAAAATCATATAAAATAAGTTTTTTACCTGTACCTCTTTCATTATATGTAATAAAGAATATAATTTTTTCTTTTTCAAAATCTTTAATAGTAGAATAGAGCCAATCTTTTGAAATTTTAAAATACTCTCTTGCCGTTGTATATATCTGATGAACGCTAACTCTACGTCCTTGAAAACGAGCTAATATTATAAGCAGACGACTTTGATTCTCATCAAAATACTCATAAAATACCCTTCTTAATTGCAAAGATACAGAGTTAGATGTACTCTTTGCTAAAGTTGGTAGTGTTCCAAGTTTTAAAAAGTGTTTAAAGGCAAGTGTAGGGGAGTGTGTCCTATCAAAACCTAAGAACTCTTCATAATCAAGCGGAAATAACTCATATTGACTCGCTTTTAGATAATCATAACTTTGCCTAGATACGATAATTAGCTGATTAGATTTTGGTAATCTTTCTAAAAATGTTGGATACCAGTGGTCTATAACTAGAGTATTAATTGACTCCTCTTTTAAAAATATCTCTAACTCTACAACATCTATATCTTCTAATACAAAATTTGGGTCTTGTGCATCTATATATAGCCATTTAAGCTCCTCTTGTTGATTTAAATACTCTAATATAAGAGTACTCTTACCAGTAGCTCTAGCTCCATATAGATAAAATGACTCTTTTTTTGGAAGTCTTAATTTTCTAGGGTAGAAGAGTTCATTTTTTGGTTTCAGATTTAAAAAATATTCTAAAATATTCATACTTTTCCTTTCTAAAAGGAAATAATTTTCTAAATCATATCTTTTTTTGCTGAAAAATAAAGAATAAAATATCTATCTTTTAGTATAATCTACCTCCCCAAATTATGTCGAACTATTCGACGAGTTCTTTATGAAGGAAAAAAATGGAAAAGATTCGATTGAAGCTTAAAGCTTACGATCACCGTGTACTTGACCGTTCTGTAGCATCTATTGTTGATGCTGTTCGCCGTACTGGTGCTGAACTTCGTGGTCCTATACCTTTACCAACAAAGATTAAGCGTTATACAGTTCTACGCTCTCCTCATATCAATAAGGATAGCCGTGAGCAGTTTGAAATACGTATTCATTCTAGAATGATTGATATTGTTGCTGCAACAAGTGAAACAATTGATTCTCTAATGAAATTGGATTTGGCTCCAGAGGTGGAAGTCGAAATTCGTTCAATGGACAAGTAAGATAAGGAGTCAGAAAATGGAATTTATCGTAGAAAAAATCGGTATGAGCCGAACTATTGATACCCCAAGTGTTCCCGTGACTCTGCTGAAAGTCGTTGAAGCAAAAGTCTGTGAAGTAAGGGAAGATGGTAAAGCATTAGTTGCCTATAACAGTAGCAAGAAGATTAATAAAGCTATTGAGGGTCAGCAAAAGAAATATAGTATTAGTAAAGAGTTTAATAAATTTATGACTCTTGAAGTTGCTAATGGTACAGAGACTGGTGATTTAAGTACAGAAGTACTTGCAAATACAAATATTGTTAAAGTATCTTTTAATAGTAAAGGTCGTGGCTTTAGCGGTGTTATGAAACGTCATAATTTTGCGGGTGGTCCTGGTGCTCATGGTAGCCGTTTCCACCGTGCTCCGGGTTCAATCGGTATGTGTGAGTGGCCTGGACGTGTTCAACCTGGACAAAAGATGCCAGGACACTATGGTAACACTAAAACTACAGTTAAAAATGAAGTGATCTCTTTTGATGCTGAAAATGGCATTTTGGTACTTAAAGGGGCCGTTCCTGGTCATAAAGGTGCCTATGGAGTCGTAAGGATTGTTAAATGAGCAACGCAACAGTAATTAAAACAGAAGAATTGCCTCAGGCATTTTTAGAGGTTCATCCTCATAACCTCTATCTATACTGCAAAGCATACGCTTCTGGTCTTCGTGCTAATACAGCTCAGACTAAGAATCGTTCTGCTGTAAGTGGTGGTGGTAAAAAGCCATTTGCTCAAAAGGGTGGCGGACGTGCAAGACAAGGTTCTATCCGTGCTCCTCACTATAGAGGTGGTGGTGTAGTCTTTGGACCTACTACAGATAGAAACTATACTCAAAAGGTTAATAAAAAGCAGAAGCGTTTAGCACTTATGCATGCTTTGGCAGAAAAAGTGGCAAACGGGAAACTTTTTGTTGTAGAGAGTGTTTCAATCGAATCTGGTAAAACAAAAGATGCAAAAGCTTTTGTTGATACTTTTAACCAAAGAGATGTTTTGGTTGTTAAAGAGATTATTGATGATAAGACATTCTTGGCATTTCGTAACTTACAACAGAGCTACTTAATTGAAGAGAATGAACTCAACGGATACCTTACAGCCGCTTATCACGCTATTGTGATTGAAAAAGCTGTTTGGGATAAACTGACAAAAGAGAGTTAAGTCATGGCAGACATTACAGATATCAAAGCAATTATTTATACAGAAAAGACCCTGGGTCTGCAAGAAGAGGGTGTTATCGTTGTTCAGACAACTCCTCGTATGACCAAAAACGGTTTAAAAGAGGTTTTTAAAGAGTACTTCGGTATCAAACCTCTAAAGGTAAACTCAATGAGAGTTAATGGTAAAGTGAAGCGTTTTAAGGGAGTTGAAGGCAAAAGAGCTAATAGTAAAAAGTTCTATGTAAAACTTCCTGAAGATGCTAAGATAGAAAGCTTAGCGGTATAAGGGGATAGCGATGGCAATTAAAACATTTAAACCAACCACACCCTCTCGTCGTTTTATGACGGTTTTAGAGAGTAGTGATATTACCGCTAAGGCAAGTGTACGCTCTTTGCTCAAAAAGCTTCCTAGAAAAGCAGGTCGTAATAATAACGGTCGTATCACTTCTCGTCATAAAGAGGCTGGAGCTAAAAAGCTATATCGTATCATCGATTTCAAACGTAATAAATTTGGAGTTGAGGGAAAAATTGCAACTATAGAGTACGATCCATATCGTAACTGTAGAATCTGTTTAGTTAACTATGTTGATGGTGATAAACGCTATATCCTTCAACCTAAAGGCACTAAAGTTGGTGATATTATTGTCTCAGCAGAGTCTGGACTTGATATCAAAGCTGGTAATGCAATGAAACTTAAAAATATCCCTGTTGGTACTCTAGTACACAATATTGAGATGAATCCTGGTCAAGGCGGTAAAATCGCTAGAAGTGCTGGTGGTTATGCTCAAATTATGGGACGTGATGGTAAGTATGTATCTCTACGTTTACCATCTGGTGAGATGCGTTACATCTTAGGCGAATGTATGGCGACTATTGGAACTATTGGTAATGAAGATTTTGCCAATATGGTTATTGGTAAAGCTGGACGAAATCGACATCGTGGTATTAGACCTCAAACGAGAGGTTCAGCAATGAACCCAATCGATCACCCACACGGTGGTGGTGAAGGTAAAACCAACTCTGGTCGTCATCCTGTTTCACCTTGGGGTATGCCAACTAAGGGATATAAGACTCGCCGTAAGAAGGCTAGCGATAAGTTAATCATCTCACGTAAGAAGAAAAAGTAAGGGATAAGTATGGCACGATCACTAAAAAAAGGTCCTTTCATCGATGACCATTTGATGAAAAAGGTACTTAAAGCAAAAGAAGAGGGTTCTAAAAAACCCATCAAAACTTGGTCTCGTCGCTCAGTCATCTTCCCCGAGATGATTGGTTTGACAATTAACGTTCACAATGGGCGTCAATTCGTTCCTGTATATGTAACAGAGAACCACGTTGGATACAAATTGGGTGAGTTCGCTCCCACCCGTACATTCAAAGGACACAAGGGTAGTGTCCAGAAGAAGGTAGGTTAATTATGAGCAAAGCAGTACTTCGATATGTCAGAGTCTCTCCTACAAAGGCGAGATTAGTTGCCCGTGAAGTGCAAGGAATGAATGCTGAGTTGGCTTTAGCCGCTTTAGAATTTATGCCAAATAAAGCCGCGGGAATTATCTCTAAGGTAATCGCATCTGCTGTAGCAAATGGTGATTATGAACCTGAAGAGGTTATTATTAGCTCTTGCCGTGTAGATAAAGCTGCGGTAATGAAGCGTTGGAGACCTCGTGCTCGTGGAACCGCAACTCGTATCCTAAAACCCACTTCTCACATCTATGTGGAAGTTACAGAAGCATCAGCTGAAGTTGCTAAGAGTGCTGCAAAAGTAGCCGCTGAAGAAGTGAAGAATAACGAGAACGGAAAGGAAGCGTAACCATGGGTCAAAAAGTCAATCCTATTGGTCTTAGACTGGGAATCAACCGTAACTGGGAGTCTCGCTGGTATCCCTCTAAAGACCGGGCATCTAGCTTCCTAGCAGAAGATTATAAAATTCGTAAGTTCTTAAAAAAAGAACTTTTCTATGCTGGAGTTAGTAATATTATAATTGAGCGTACAGTAAAAAAGATTCGTATAACTATTGTTACTGCACGTCCTGGAATTATTATTGGAAAACGTGGAGCAGATATTGAGAAGCTCAAAGCACGTCTTCAAAAAATGTTGGGTAAAGATGTAGCAATAAATATTAAAGAGGAGAAGCGTCCTCAAGCTTCTGCTCAACTTGCTGCTGAAAATATCGCTACTCAGCTTGAGCGTCGTGTTGCCTTTAGACGAGCTATGAAAAAGGTGATTCAAGGAGCTTTGAAATCTGGTGCAAAGGGAATTAAAGTACAAGTCTCTGGTCGTCTTGGTGGTGCTGAGATGGCACGTACTGAGTGGTACCTAGAGGGTCGTGTTCCACTTCATACATTAAGAGCTAAAATTGATTATGGGTTTGCTGAAGCACTAACTACCTATGGAAATATCGGAATTAAAGTTTGGATATTTAAGGGTGAAGTTCTTCAAAAAGGTATTCAGCCTGAGCCTAAAGAAGAGCGAAAGAGCCGTAAACCTAGAAGAAGAGGTGAATAATTATGTTGATGCCTAAACGAACCAAATGGAGAAAACAACAAAAGGGTCGTAACCGTGGTAAATCTTTCCGCGGTAATAAGATTGAGTTTGGTGAATTTGCGATAAAAGCAACTGAAGCTGGTCGTATTGATTCTCGTCAAATTGAATCAGCTCGTATAGCAATGACCCGTCGTGTTAGCCGTACAGGTAAGACTTGGATTCGTGTTTTCCCAGATAAGCCACTAACTAAAAAGCCTCTTGAAACAAGAATGGGTAAAGGTAAGGGTGCTGTTGAGAAATGGGTTATGAATATTAAACCTGGTCGTATCATTTTTGAGATGGCAGGAGTTCCCGAGGCTCTGGCACGTGAAGCTTTAACGCTAGCTTGCCATAAGCTTCCTTTCAAGACGAAAATTATTTCAAGGGAAGAGAGCAATGAAATATACTGATTTGCAAGATAAGAGTGTCGTAGAGCTTGAGACGATGCTCAAAGATAAAAAATTGGAAGTCTTCACCCTAAGGGCGAAGCTCAAAACTATGCAGCTTACAAATACAAGTGAGCTCAGAGCGGCAAAAAAAGATGTCGCTAGAATTATGACGGCACTAAATGCCGTGAGATCCAAGTAAAGGGTGTAGTATGCCAAAAAGAGTAATTTCAGGAACGGTCATTAAGAAGACCGGAGAGAAAACTGCAACAGTTTTGGTAGAGAGAAAAGTTTTACACCCTCGCTACCATAAAACTGTTAAGCGTTTCAAAAAGTATCTTATTCATGATGAGAGAAATGAAGCAAATATCGGAGATACAATTAGTGCTATTGAGTGCCGACCACTCTCCAAAAATAAGGCGTTTCGTCTTCTCGAAATTCTTGAGAGAGGAGAGGGCTAATGATTCAGAGTTTTACTAGATTGAACGTTGCAGATAATAGTGGTGCAAAAGAGATTATGTGTATCAAAGTCTTAGGAGGCTCTAAACGTCGTTACGCAAGTGTAGGCGATGTTATCGTTGCTTCTGTCAAGAAAGCTATCCCTAATGGGAAAGTTAAAAAAGGTAAAGTTGTTAAAGCTGTTGTAGTTAGAACAAAGAAAGAGATTCAACGTGAAAATGGCTCTTTAATTCGTTTTGACGATAATGCTGCTGTTATTATTGATGATAAAAAAGAGCCTATCGGTACACGTATCTTTGGACCGGTAAGCCGTGAAACACGCTATGCGGGATTTATGAAAATTGTCTCTCTCGCACCGGAGGTATGGTAATGGCAAAGAAATTTAAGATAAAAAAGGGTGATCAAGTTATGATTATCGCTGGTGATGATAAGGGCAAAACAGGTGAAGTTCTTAAAGTCCTTCCTAAAAAAGATGCTGTTATCGTCGCAGGTTGTAAAGTTGCCCGTAAAGCTGTAAAGCCTAGCGAAGAGAATAAAGAGGGTGGTTTTATCAATAAAGAGATGCCAATCCATATCTCTAACGTGAAGAAAGTTGAGGGCTGATTATGAGTAGAATGAAAGATAAATATGCTTCTATTGTACCTGCACTCAGAGAAGAGTTAGCTATCAAAAATGTTATGCAAACTCCTAAATTGGAGAAGATTGTTATAAGTGTTGGTGCTGGTGAAGAGGGTAGAGATAGTAAACTTATCCAAAATATGGCTGATACTATTAGTCTAATTGCTGGGCAACACGCTATTATCACTATGGCAAGAAAATCAGTTGCAGGTTTTAAAGCTCGTGAGGGAGCTCCAAGTGGTATTAAAGTAACCCTTCGTGGTGAGAATATGTTTAACTTCCTTGATAAACTAATCTCAATTGCATTACCAAGAGTAAAAGATTTCCGTGGTGTTCCTCGTAAAGGTTTTGATGGGCGTGGTAACTATAACTTTGGACTTGATGAACAGTTGATGTTCCCTGAAGTTGTTTATGATAACATTATGAAAACACACGGAATGAATATTACCATTGTAACAAGTACAGATGATGATAAAGAGGCATTTACTCTACTTGAGAAGCTAGGTATGCCGTTTGCGAAAGGAAAGAAATAATGGCAAAGAAATCTATGATTGCTAAGCAAAAGCGTAAGCCTAAGTTTGCAGTTCAATCCTATACACGCTGTAGCATCTGTGGACGTCCTCACTCTGTATATAGAGATTTTGGGATTTGCCGTGTATGTTTAAGAAAAATGGCCTCTGAGGGTCAAATCCCAGGTATGCGTAAAGCAAGCTGGTAATAAAGGAGTAAAAGATGATGACAGACATTATTGCAGACTCTCTTACTCGAATAAGAAATGCTGCACAACGCAGACTGGAGACAACAGTTCTTCTCCACTCTAAGATGATTGAGGCAATCGTTTCTATTCTTGTAGAGAAGGGTTATTTGGAGAGTTATACTGTTGAGGAAGATGCTAATAAAAAAAGTATCAAAGTAGTACTTAAATATGATGAGAATGGTCAGAGTGTAATTAATGAGATTAAAAAAATCTCTAAGCCTGGTCGCCGTATTTATAAAGGTAAAGAGGAGATCAAACGTTTCAAAAATGGTTATGGAACTTTGATTGTATCCACTAGTGCTGGTGTGCTTCCTAATGATGAAGCTTACAAGCAAGGTCGTGGTGGCGAAGTCATCTGTAGTATCTGGTAAGGAGGGAAAATAATGTCACGAGTAGGAAAAGTACCCGTTAGCGTTCCCTCTGGAATCGATGTTACAATCGAGGGAACTGAGCTAATTGCTAAAAAAGGTAATTTAGAAAAGCGTTTAGAGACTCATGACCGTGTTAATATGGAAGTTAATGGTAATGAGGTAACTTTTAGTCGTAAAGATGATACTAAAGAGTCATCAGCATTCTGGGGAACATATCGTTCACTCTTTAATAATATCATTATAGGATTAGATAAAGGCTTTAGTAAGTCTTTAGAGATTAATGGTGTTGGTTATCGTGCTAATGTTGCTGGTAGAGTTTTAGAGCTTCAACTTGGTTTCTCTCACCCTATTAATTTTGATATTCCTGAAGGAATTGAGATTAAAGTAGAGAAGAATGTTATTACTGTAAGTGGTACAGATAAACAACAAGTTGGTCAAGTTGCTGCTGAGATACGTGGATTCCGTCCTCCTGAACCATACAAAGGTAAAGGTGTTAAATATACAGATGAAGTGATCATCAGAAAAGCCGGTAAAGCGGCAGGTAAGTAAGGAGCGCTAGAATGTTGAAAAGTATTCAGAATAAAAAGAATAGAATGTATGCTCAGCGTAAAAAGCGTGTTCGTGCAAAAATTCACGGTACAGCTAAACTACCTAGAGTAACGGTTTTCCGCTCCAATAAACACTTCTATGCTCAAGCAATTGATGATGATGCTGGGCATACACTTGCCTATGCTGATGGACGTAAATTAGGATTAAAAGCTAATAGAGAAGATGTTAAGAAGATTGCAGTAGATTTGGCTAATAAGCTTAAATCTGTTGAAATTGAACAAATCGTCTTTGATCGTAATGGATATCTCTATCACGGTGTAGTAGCATCTTTTGCTGATGCTTTACGAGAAGCCGGGATTAAGTTTTAAGGAAGCGTAGATGGAAAACATTAATAGAGAAGATTTTGAAGAGGTTATCGTTAATATTGGACGTGTAACCAAGGTTGTCAAAGGTGGACGCCGTTTCCGCTTCACAGCATTAGTTGTTATTGGAGATCGTAAAGGTACTGTTGGATATGGATATGGAAAAGCCAAAGAGGTTCCAGATGCGATTAAAAAAGCAGTAGATGATGCCTTTAAAAATCTTGTAACTATCAAGGGACTTAAGGGTACAACTATTGCTCACGATATTGAACATAAGTACAATGCTAGTCGTATAGTTTTACGTCCTGCTAGTGAGGGTACTGGAGCTATTGCTGGAGGTGCAGCTCGTCCTGTAATTGAACTCTCTGGTATAAAAGATATTATCGCAAAATCAATCGGGTCAAATAACCCCAACAACTTGGTACGCTGTACAATTGAAGCGCTTGCCAGAATTAAAGGCTAAGGAGTAGTTATGGGTTTACATAATCTTCAGCCGGCACTTGGCTCGACTCACACTAAAAAACGTGTAGGTCGTGGTCAAGGTTCGGGAACAGGAAAAACTGCGGGACGTGGTCAAAAAGGTCAAAAGTCTAGGACAGGTTATAGTCGTAAACGTGGTTTTGAAGGTGGACAACAGCCTCTTTATAAACGTTTACCAAAGGTTGGATTTATCTCTCGTGTAGAAAAGCCTTATGTGATTAATGTTGATCGCATTAAAGCTCTAGCTGAACTTGAAGAGATTACACTTGAGACTATCAAGAGTGTACATAAACTTGGTAAAAACGTTAAATGCGTTAAACTTATCGGTACAGGAGCAAAAGATCTTAGTGCCAAGATCAAGGATGATGCTGTTACCACTAGTAGGAAGTAATCATGGGAAATGCTTTGACTCAGAAGATCCTGATTACTCTTGGATTTCTTTTTGCTTATAGAGTTTTAGCATATATCCCAATCCCCGGTGTTGATCTAGAAGTTATTAAACACTTCTTTGATCAAAACGCTAATAATGCTTTGGGTCTTGCTAATATGTTTAGCGGGAATGCTATACGTCGTATGTCTATTATCTCTCTTGGAATTATGCCTTATATCACAGCTGCAATTGTTATGGAACTCCTTGCCGCAACTTTTCCTGCATTAGGTCAGATGAAGAAAGAGCGTGATGGTATGCAAAAATATATGCAAATTATCCGTTATGGGACAATTGCTATCACTATTATTCAAGCTATTGGTGTTTCAATGGGACTTCAAGCTATGAAGGGTGCATCAGGTCAGAGTGCTGTTATGATTGACCCTACACAATTTGTTGTCTTGGCAGTCTTTTCTATGCTAACAGGTACTATGTTACTTATGTGGTTTGGAGAACAAATCACTCAAAAGGGTGTTGGTAATGGTATCTCTTTGATTATCTTTGCTGGAATTGTATCAGGTATCCCTTCTGCTATTGGTAATACTATAGCTGCTGTAAACTCTGGAACTATGAATTTCCTTGTTGTTTTGGCGATTTTAGCGATAATGATTGCAACAATTCTTATTATTATTTATGTAGAGTTAGGTGAACGTCGTATCCCAATTAGTTACTCTCGTAAAACAATTATGCAAAATCAGCATAAGAGAGTTATGAACTATATTCCAGTAAGAGTAAACTTATCAGGAGTTATTCCTCCAATCTTTGCTAGTGCTGTTTTGATGTTTCCTTTGACACTACTTCAATCAAGTACAAATAAGTATGTTACATCTGTAGCAGATATTCTACATCCTGGTGGTTTGGTATATAACCTACTTATGTTTTTAATGATTATATTCTTTGCATTCTTCTATGCTTCTATTGCTTTTAATGCTAAAGATATTGCAGATAATCTTAAACGTCAGGGTGGATTTATACCTGGAGTTAGACCAGGAGATCACACCTCAGCATTTTTGACTGATATTGCTAGTAAATTGACAGTGTGGGGTTCATTTTATCTAGCGATAATTTCAACTCTACCGTTTATACTTATCAATACAATGGGAGCATCATTCTATTTTGGTGGTACAGCAGTCTTAATCGTTGTTCAAGTTGCACTTGATACTATGAGAAAAATTGAAGCTCAACGTACTATGAATCAGTATGAGACTCTTGGAAATGTAGGTTTCTAATGGCAATTACTTTAAGAAAACCAGCCGAAATAGACAAACTACGTCGTGCTGGTGCAATTGTGGGACAGACATTAATATATCTACAAGATAGTGTTAAAGTGGGAATGACTCTTAAAGAGATTGATGAGATGGGTGAAGCTTTTTTGAGAAATCTTGGAGCAGAACCCTCTTTTAAAGGTCTTTATGGCTTTCCAGCTTCTGTTTGTACATCTGTAAATGAAGTAATTATTCATGGTATTCCTACAGATTATAAAGTACAAGATGGCGATATTCTAGGATTGGATATTGGTACTAAACTTGAAGGATATTATGGTGATGCTGCTATTACTATGGCAGTTGGAGAAATATCCGAAGATGATAAACGTTTAATTGACTGTTCTCGTGAAACTCTATATGAAGCAATTGAATCGATAGAACAGGGTATGCGTTTTAAAGAGTTAAGTGCAATTTTAGAAGATGGAATTACCTCAAGAGGTTATATCCCATTACGTAACTATTGTGGTCATGGTATTGGAACTAAACCTCATGATGAGCCTAATATTTTAAATTATCTTGAGGGTAAAGCAAAGCAAGGTCCTAAGATTAAGAATGGAATGGTCTTTTGTCTTGAGCCAATGGTTTGTCAGCGTAGTGGAGAGCCTGTAACATTAGAGGATAATTGGTCTGTTGTTAGTGAAGATGGGCTAAGAGGAAGTCATTATGAGCATCAAGTTGCTGTAGTCGATGGCAAAGCGATAATTCTGACACTTCCTTAAAGCTTGTCAGATTCATTTTCACTATGGTGGAAATGAATCTGCCTAGTGTGGTAAAAATATAAAAGAATAAAAGGATATAAACTTGGCTAAAGATGATGTAATCGAAATCGATGGCAAAGTAGTTGAAGCACTCCCTAATGCGACTTTCCGTGTAGAACTGGATAATGGTCATATTATCCTTTGTCATATTGCTGGAAAGATGCGTATGCACTATATTAAAATTCTCCCTGGAGATAGAGTTAAAGTAGAATTAACTCCATATAGCCTTGATAAAGGTCGTATTACATTCCGTTACAAATAGGTTCAATATTTTCTATAAATTTATATAGTTAATTGGATTCATCTTTTATTGTTTAAGTAGAAAATAAAAGATATTTGATATAATCACGTCCCCCAAATTATTATATTTTCACTAAGAGATATAAAAGTGGAGAGGGACTGTGCGAAGAACCTTTATCGAGGTGGCACCGCTTCGCTAAGGGTTGGTCTTTGGAGATTCTCAATAGACCACGCAACGCTTAGGTGCAAAATATAACAGGAGAACCCTATGAAGGTTAGACCCTCGGTTAAAAAGATGTGTGATGATTGTAAAATCATCAAACGTAAAGGCGTCGTTAGAGTGATTTGTAAAAATCCTAAGCATAAACAGAGACAAGGATAAGTATGGCACGTATTGCAGGTGTAGATTTGCCTAAAAGCAAGCGTATGGAGTATGCATTAACATATATTTATGGGATTGGTTTGACTACTTCTCGTAAAATCTTAGATGCAACTGGTATCAGCTATGACAAGCGTGTTCACGAGCTAACAGATGCTGAGGCAGCTGTAATTCGTAAAGAGATTCAAGAGAACTATATGGTAGAAGGAGATCTTCGTAAAAAAGTGATGATGGATATCAAAACTTTGATGGATCTTGGAAATTACCGTGGCCTTCGTCATCGTAGAGGTCTTCCTGTTCGTGGACAGAAGACTAAGACAAATGCTAGAACCCGTAAGGGTAAGCGTAAAACTGTTGGCGCAGCATAAGGAGCAGTAGAGTATGGCTAAGAAGAAGATTAAAAAGAGTGTTGCACGTGGTGTTGTATATGTTGCAGCTACTTTTAATAATACTGTAATTACCGTAACTGATGAGATGGGTAATGTCCTTGCTTGGAGTAGTGCCGGAGCTCTTGGTTTTAAAGGGAGTAAAAAATCTACTCCTTATGCAGCACAACAAGCTGTAGAAGATGCAATGTCTAAGGCTAAAGAGTATGGCATAAAAGAGGTTGGGATTAAGGTTCAAGGTCCTGGTTCTGGTCGGGATACAGCAGTAAAATCTGTTGGTGCAATTGAGGGGGTTCGTGTAATCTGGTTTAAAGATATTACACCTCTACCTCATAACGGATGCCGTCCTCCTAAAAAGCGTCGTGTATAATCACACTTTTTGGATTAAGCGAAATTTTTGAATAACGAATAAGAAAAAAGTCAAAAGGTAAACAGATGGCAAGATATAGAGGTCCTAGAGAAAAACTAGAGCGTAGACTCGGAGTAGATCTCGGTCTCAAAGGTGAGCGTCGTCTCGCTGGTAAGAGTGCATTAGAGAAACGCCCCTATGCTCCTGGACAGCATGGACAGCGTCGTACGAAGATTAGTGAATATGGTCTTCAACTTCGTGAAAAGCAAAAAGCTAAATTTATGTATGGAGTTAGTGAAAAGCAGTTCCGTGCAATTTTCACTGAAGCAAACCGCCTTGAAGGTAATACAGGTGCGTTATTAATTCAGCTACTTGAGCAACGTTTAGATAATGTTGTATATCGTATGGGATTTGCTACTACTCGTGCTTTTGCACGTCAGTTAGTAAATCACGGACATATTCTAGTTGATGGTAAGCGTGTTGATATTCCATCTTTCCGTGTACGTCCTGGTCAAAAAGTTGAGGTTCGTGAAAAGAGTAAAAACAATCCTCAAATTCAACGTGCGATGGAATTAACTAATCAAACTGGAATAGTTGAGTGGGTTGATATTGATAAAGAGAAACTTTTCGGAATCTTTACAAGAATTCCAGAAAGAGAAGAGATATCTATTCCTGTTGAAGAGCGTCTAATCGTCGAGCTTTACTCTAAGTAAAATTAACAAAGGCTGGCTTATGAGAAAAATTAAAACCGCGCCTTTTCTACCTAGAGAGGTAGAAATTAATGAGATCAGCGAAACAAAGGCGCAGGTAATTGCCTATCCTTTTGAGAGTGGTTACGCTATTACTTTAGCTCACCCCTTGAGAAGATTACTTCTTGGAAGTTCAATAGGTTATGCTCCAATCTCACTAAAGATTGAGGGGGCTACCCATGAGTTTGACTCTATTAGGGGTATGCATGAGGATATTGCCCTTTTTATAATTAATCTAAAGAGTATTCGCTTTAAGATTAAAGATGAGCTAGAGCGTACAGTAGTTAGTTATAGCTTTAAAGGTCCTAGAGAGGTAATAGCTGGTGATCTTAATTGTGATGAGGTAGAGGTTGTCAATCCTGACCTTCCACTTGCTACTTTAAATGAAGATGGTATCTTAGACTTCACACTAGAGATTGCCAAGGGTATAGGTTATGTTCCAAGTGAAGATTTGAGAGATGAAGTTGATAGTAGCGCTATCGTACTTGATGCGTTTTTTACACCAGTTCGTAAGGCTAACTATACCATAGAGAATATTCTTGTTGAGGATAATCCTGATTATGAAAAGATTATCTTTGATATTGAGACAGATGGGCAGACATCTCCAGTAGAGGCTTTTGCTAATGCCTTAGAGACTATGCATAAGCAGATGTCTGTTTTTACAAATGTTATGGATATAGATCTTCAGAAAAAGGCTGAATCTGTAAGTTCTAACAATGAGCTTAAATCTTTCTTGATACCTATTGATAGCTTGGGACTTGGAGCTAGAAGTTTTAACTCTCTTGAACGCAGTGGTATTAAATATTTAGGTGAATTGGTTTTAATGAGTGAAAATGAACTTAGTGAAATCAAAAATCTTGGTAAAAAATCACTAGATGAGATTCATGAAGTTTTAGCTGAACGTGGTTTTGGTACTGAATTTACTCTAGATGAAGATGTACGTACAGCTTTAATTAATAAAATTGCACAACTAAAAGAATAAAAAGGACAGCCATGAGACATAGACATGGATATCGTAAACTGGGTCGAAAATCCCAGCACCGTGCTGCATTGCTAAAAAATTTAGCTATTGCCTTGACAGAGCATGGTCGGATTGAGACAACACTTCCTAAAGCAAAAGAGCTTAGGAAATATTATGAAAAGCTAATCACTAAGGCATTAGTTGGTGATTTTAATGCTCATCGTGCTATCTTTGCTCAGTTGCAAGATAAGGCTTCAACTAAAAAATTGGTTGAAGAGATTGCTCCTGATTATAAAGAGCGTAATGGTGGATATACAAGAATTATCAAAACTCGTATTCGTAAGGGTGATGCTGCAGAGATGGCAATTGTAGAGTTAGTATAGTTCTATAATCATCTTTTGGACGTTTTTACGTCCAAATAGATAACTTCTAAGTTATAAAATTCTTTCTAATTGGATTATATTTTATAATTCATATATAATACTCCTTAAAATAATTTAAATTATTCTCAAAATTTTGAATTTATATCAATATAAATTGGACTCTATGTTAAAATATTACAAGTAATGAAAAGCGAGGTAGAATGACAAGTAAAGGTATTTTATTAGAGCGTGCTGAGGAGCAGTTTTTAAAAAGAGACTATAACAATGCTCTAAAGATTTATAGTTTAATTCTTCGTGATTATCCACAGTTAAAAGATGCTCGTATAGGTGTATTTCTTAGCGATATGGGTTTAGAGAGTGATGAAGATGCTCAAGCTCTATTTGATTACTATCAAGCTATCAAAGAGGATAATGTTGATGCTGAAAAGATTATTGATGAGTTAATGCAGACAATATATGCAACAAGAGTTGTTATTCAAGAGGAGATAATTGGTAGTTTACAAGAGGAGTTAGATAGTGAAGAGGGAATATATTACAAAGACTTTATTAAACTTGTAGATGAGAAAAATAGTTTTCGTGAAGCTTTTGAGGATATTATGTTCTCAACGCGTGTTGTTATTAGAAGTAAAGATGAGTTTATAGATTTTATTAAGCGTCTTATAGATGCCAATTATCAGGAGATAGCATTGGGGTATTTAGATTCACTTTCAGATAGTTTTGGACAAGACCAAAAGATATACTCACTATATAATCTTATTGATAAGAAGATAAAGTGATAGTTCCAATAGATATAGATAAGTTCAAGAAACTTACAGATGATACAAGAGAGATAGAAGATGGGTATTTACTTTTATCTACTACTCAAAATGCCTCTTACCGTAAAGATAAAGATAGTAACTTTGAGACTTTAACACCCCAAGAGTTAATTGAGTTATGGAATCTTGAAGATATAAAGGTTGTTGGTGTAACTGGAACAAATGGTAAAACAACTACAACAGCACTAATTTACTCCTTTTTAATTGATTTAGGCTACTCTACAGCACTTCAGGGGACAAGAGGTCTTTTAATAGATGATAAGCCTATTGAGGCTAGACATATGACTACTCCTTCAATTTTAGAGACACTTTGGAATATGAAAAGAGCTAAAGATAGTGGAGCTAACTATTTTATAATGGAAGTAAGCTCTCACGCTATTGATCAAAATAGAATTGAAGGTATAAAATTTGCTTTAAAAGTTCATACCAATGTTACAAGAGATCACTTAGATTATCACGGTAGTGTAGAGGAGTATCGCCTAGTTAAGAGTAGATTCTTTTCAGATAGTACACTAAAACTTCTAAATAAAGATGAGATTAAAAATATTACTTTTAATGCAAATAATGCCTACACGTATGGTATTGAAGAACCAGCTACATTTAAGATTATGGCATATTCACTTCAAGGTGGTATTAATGGCGTACTTCAATATAGAGATGAAAGGGAGGTATTCTTTTCAAATATGATGGGGCTTTTTAATCTCTATAATCTTACTGCCTCTATTAGTGCTGTTAAACTCTTAACACACAGAGATTTAAGTGAAATATGTGATGTTGTAGAAAATTTTGGTGGAATTAGTGGACGTATGGAGATGGTGAGTAAAAATCCAATGATTATTGTTGATTTTGCTCATACTGATGATGGGATATATAGAGTATTAGATAGCTTAAAAGATAAAGATTTAGTTGTTATTTTTGGTGCAGGTGGCAATCGTGATAGAGGTAAACGTCCTAAGATGGGTGCAGTTGTTGGACGATTTGCTAAAAAGATATATGTTACAAGTGATAACCCTAGAGATGAAGTTCCAGAGATGATTATTCAAGATATTCTTATGGGATTAAAGGGAAAAGAGAATGTTCAAACTATTGTTGATAGGAAAGAGGCTATTAAAAGAGCAATTTTAGAGCTAGAAAATGCAGAGATTCTTTTAATTTTAGGAAAAGGAGATGAGCCATATCAAGAGATTAATGGTGTTAAATATCCTTTTGATGATAGAGAGATTGTGAGAGAGATTTTAAAAGACTCTAAAGAGAGTAAATAGTTTAATTAATATTGAAGGATAAAAGATGAGACTACTTTCCAAACTACTTTTATTATTAATACCAATGTCTATATTTTCAGCTCCATTTTTTAATGAATTGGGCTGTTATGACCTATGGTATTATAAAAACTCCATATTTGCTTATGAGGGTTATCAATTTAAGACACCAGAGGCTAAGAGAGTATTTTTAAACTATGATAGCTCTCATACTGGAGTATTTAGAGGATTAAATCAAGAAGAGCAAAAGGAGTTCAATCGCGTTAAAAGAGTTGAAAAATCTAAAGGTTGTACTAAAAGAGATATATCTACAAAGCTAACAATTCCAACTAGATGGATTAAAAGCCCCGTTGGATATAAAGTTGCCAATATTAAAACACCTCTTAATGTAAGATTACAACCCTCCTTGCGTGGTAAGATTATAGATAGATTATCAAGTGGAGTTGCTGATATTGATGTTCAAGCTATATCAAGAGATAGGAGATGGGTATTTATTGAATATAGTAACTACTTTAATTATCATTTAAAGGGTTGGGTAAGTTTTAAATATCTAAAGAAGCAATACTACATTGAATCTGGTTTAAGTTATAGAGAGAGGTTGGAGCTTCTTAATAAGATTGATAAAAATAGTTGTGATAAAAATAGCTATAAAGAGTTGAGAAAATATTTAAATAAAGATAATCATAAAAATACTTTTTATGGTATGTTTAAGTATGTCTCAGAATATAAATGTAAAAGATTAAGAGTCAATACATATAGTTGCCATTTTGTTTTAGAGTCTAACTATATTGCTTATGGATTTGATAGTGAACATCAATTAATTATAGACTTTACAGCTAAAAAATATGGAGATGTTGTTGAAGTTGCTAAGGTAAACCTATGTACCCAAGCAGACTAGAACTATTTTAGTTCTAATCTCTAGGAGAAGATTCACAACTCATAGATTTAGAAATCATATCTTTTGAAAATTTTAAAAATTTATTAAATAGGTCGCTACGATATTTATCTTTATGATAGATAGCATAAAAGTGGCGACGGCAGTCAAAATTCTTTAAATTAATTCTATATAGAGTCTTTTCATCTATCTCTACTCTAACAGCAATAGCAGAGATACAAGTAATACTATTTCCACTCTTTAAAAGACTTTTTATAGATTCAGTATGACCTAGCTCCATAAATATATTCAAATTAGAGACTTTATCCTTTATATACTCAAGAAATACAGCACGTGTTCCACTTCCTTCTTCTCTTAATACCCATTTCTCATTTGCTAATTGGTCAATATACAAAGTCTTAGAAGCTATATTTTTGTTTGCAGTTACAACTATTAATTCATCATCTCCTATCACCTCTTTAATAATATCACTATCTTCTAACTCTCCCTCTATAAAGCCCATATCAAGCTCTCCACTCCTAACCATTTGTGCAATTTGAAGAGTATTTCCCTCTTTTAGTTGGACTTTTACATTTGGATACTCTCCCATATATTTACAAGCAATAGGTGGAATAAGGTAATCTACAATAGTAGTACTAGCTCCAACTCTTACAGTACCTTTATCCTCTGTATTTTGAAATTCATACTCAATATCTTCAAATTTTCTAAAGAGTGGTTCAACTGCCTCATGAAAATTACGTCCCAATTCATTTAAGATTAGTTTTTTATTTAGTCTATCAAATAGTGGTCTTCTAATTATATTCTCTAGCTCTTTGATTGACATAGATATAGCTGATTGGCTCAATCCCATACTCTTAGCAACATTACTTAAATGTCCAATCTCAACTACATTGAGAAATATTTCAATCTGTCTAAGTGTTAATTTCATAATATCCTCTATTTTTCTGAAGAGTTTAAACAATTCATTTTATTTCATATAATATCAAAAAAATATTATAATTTCTAATATTTAATCAAAAATATTTAATAAAGGACTCTTTAAAATGGCTTTTTCACCACAAAAACGAAAAGGAACTATTAGTGGAATTATCTTTGTTGCACTTGTTTCAGCCTCTGCAACTTGGATAGCAGGTTTAACTCCTATTCACAATTTAGGTCTATCTCCACTTGTTGTTGGTATTGTAATTGGTATCTTTTATGCAAATACTCTTCACAACCATTTTCCTGTAGCTTGGGAGAGTGGAATTTTATTTTCTGCTAAAAAGATACTCCGTGTAGCCATTGTATTTTATGGATTTAGAATCACTTTTCAACAGATTGCTGAGGTTGGTTTAGAGGGATTTTTGGTCTCTTTAACTATGCTAACAACAACCTTCATTTTAGGAAGTTGGCTTGGAATGAAAGTATTTGGTCTTGATAGAGATACTTCAATGCTAACAGCATCTGGGGCTTCAGTGTGTGGAGCGGCCGCAGTTCTTGCCACAGAACCTGTTCTTAAATCTGAAGAGTACAAAGCAGCCATTGCTGTTAGTATGGTTGTCTTATTTGGAACAATCTCAATGTTTTTATATCCACTTTTATATACAACAATATTTGAGCACGCAAAGGGTCTTTTACATTTAAATCCTGCACAGTATGGTATATATGTTGGTGGAACTATTCACGAGGTTGCTCAAGTTGTCGCAGCTAGTGGAATTAATGGAGCTGGAACTCAAATGGCAAATAATGCAGTAATTGTAAAGATGACTCGTGTCCTTTTGATTGCTCCTATGTTGATTTTACTAGGAATTTACCTCTCAAGAAGAGCAAAACAAATTGGAGGTGAGGGTGCAGTTGTAAAACTTGTAATTCCTTGGTTTGCTGTATATTTTTTAGGAGTGGCTGGATTTAACTCTTTACATCTTATTCCTACACATTTTATATCTTGGATAAATAGTGTTGATACATTCTTACTAACTATGGCTATGACTGCTCTTGGAATGGGAACACGCTTTGCTAAGTTTAAAGGGCTGGGAATGGCACCACTATATACAGCTCTTGGAATGTTTATTTGGCTTGTTATTGGAGGTTTTATTGTTGTAAAAGTAGTTACAGCAATATTTTAAGACTCCTCTACTTACGACGGCGATAACTAAGTGCCTCTAGTATCGCCTCTCTTGTAATAAGCTCTTGATTCTTTAAATCGGCAATTGTTCTAGCCACCTTTTTTATACTAACTATTGAGCGGTGTGATAGAGCAAAGCGTTGCATAGCTTGAGATAGAATCTTTTTAGCTTCACTATCTAATATACAAAACTCATCTACCTCTTTTTCTGTAAGCTTTCCATTTAAATTCTTTTGTCCTCGTCTCTTTTGAGATATAAAAGCTAAACATACAGCCTCGTGCATATCTTTAGAGTTAAGTGTCGCTTTATCACTAAAATCAACCTCTTGCATCGTTACAAATATATCAATCCTATCTAAAAATGGCTCAGATAGGCGATTACGGTAACGTTTAATCTCTGACTCGCTACATCTACAAATATCTCTCTTTGATAGTAAATTTCCACAAGGGCAGGGGTTCATAGCCGATACAAACATAAAATTAGCATCATAGCTAACTTTAGAATTGACTCTAGCTATATTTACTATTTTATCTTGTAAGGGTTCTCTTAGAGCTTCAAGAATATTTTTAGAAAAATGGGGTAATTCATCAAAAAATAGTACTCCATAGTTAGCAAGTGCCACCTCTCCAATTTTAGCACGATGACTTCCTCCTCCAAATATAGAAGCAGATGTAGCTGTGTGATGAGGGGAGCGAAATGGGCGAATTGGTTTAAAGTTTGGAGTCTGATTATCAAGAAATTGATGTTTAGCAATAGATAAAATCTCCTCTTGACTAACTGGAGGAAGAATATATTGGAGACGTTTTGCAATCATACTCTTCCCACAACCGGGGCTTCCCTCCATTAGAAAGTTGTGCATACCAGCTGAAGCTATTAGTGAAGCACGTTTAGCAATCTCTTGTCCCTTTACCTCTGAAAAATCTTGAGGGTACTCTTTTTGGTAAAAGTAGTATCTATTAGATATATCTAACTTTTCTCCATCAAAGTCTCTTTTATAAGTTTGTCGATTTTTCTCTGGATTATTTATCAAAGAGATTGCCTCTTGAAGATGATTTACAGGAATATACTCAATATCTGGAATATGTTGAAGATACTCCATAGCTTCAGTTGGAACAATAGCTCTTTTTATGAGATTTTGCTCTTTAAGTGATAATAAGATGGGAAATATCTGAGAGCTACTTTTGACTCTACCATCAAGCCCTAACTCTCCAAATACAAATAGCTCTTTTTGCTCTATAGACTCTTTATTTAAGGCAATTAGTAGGGCAATAGGTAAATCAAAATGAGTTCCTGATTTTTTAGCATCACTAGGAGCTAAATTTACAGTAATTTTAAGGGGAGGAAATTTAAAGTCATTTGTAAGTAGAACAGCTTTTACACGCTCTTTTGCCTCTTGAATATCACTACCAGCTAAGCCTACAACACTAAAACCAGGCAAACCTTTTGTAAAAGTTGCCTCTACTGTAATTTTTCGTGCTTGAACACCTTCTAATGTAGCACTTAGAAGTTTATTAATCAATTTACTATTTACCTTTACGTTTTTGACGCTTTTTCCACTCTTTCTCAAATTTTTTACGCTTAAGAAGTGAGAGTCTCTCTATGAAGAGTCGTCCTCCTAAATGGTCCATTTCGTGTTGTAAGGCGATAGCTAAAAAGTCATCATCATCGATAATAGTTATATTTCCATATCTATCTTGGTACTCTACTTTTACTCTTTTATAACGCTCAACCTCTTCAAAATAACCAGGAACTGATAAGCAACCCTCTTGATAGCGATTCTTACCTTCTGCCTCCAATATTCTAGGATTGATAACCTCTAGTGTATTCTCTTTTGGTTGTTGTTTCTGAGGCTCTTGAGAGTCTGTTTCTATTGGAATATTAATAATTAAAACCTGCTTTGCAACTCCAATTTGAATACCTGCAAGACCTACTCCATTTTTAGCAATCATTGTCTCATACATATCATCTAAAAGTGTATGAAGTTCTTGGTCAAACTTTTCAACAGGTTTAGAGAGTTGCTTTAAGCGTTTATCTGGATAGATGATAATTTCACGTAACATATCTTCTACTCCGCAAAGCTTTTGGTTAAGACTTCATCTATTAATCCATACTCTTTTGCCTCTTTGGCAGACATAAAGTTATCTCTATCAGTATCTTC
Source organism: Nitratifractor sp. (assembly GCA_015491955.1). Classification (GTDB taxonomy): domain Bacteria; phylum Campylobacterota; class Campylobacteria; order Campylobacterales; family Sulfurovaceae; genus Nitratifractor. The sequence goes on from WGFZ01000062.1 coordinate 27,126, forward strand.
TTCTATCTGTTTAATACTCTTATTTGTTTGTTCAGCTAAGATTTTATTTAGATAGCTCTTCATTCTTAATATCTCTTTAGCTTGAATAGCAATATCAGTTGCTTGACCTTGGGCTCCACCTAATGGTTGGTGAATCATTATACGAGAGCTTGGAAGTGCATAACGCTTACCTTTTGCTCCACAAGCGAGTAAAAAAGCTCCCATACTTGCAGCTTGACCAATACATATTGTTACTACATCAGGTTTTATATAGTTCATAGTATCATACATAGAAAATCCACTTGTAACTACACCACCTGGAGAATTGATATAAAAATATATATCTTTATCAGGGTCTTGAGCTTCAAGGAAGAGTAGCTGTGCTACGATAGAGGAGGCGACAGCATCATTAACTTCACCACTTAGCATAATAATACGGTCTTTTAGTAGTCTTGAGTATATATCATAACTACGTTCACCCCGTCCAGTTTGTTCAATTACATAGGGAATATAGCTCATAAAAATACCTTTATTTAAAAAAGTGAGATGAAAAGAGGCACTCCATTTACTAGGAGTACCTTAGTAAAGTGAGGATACTATTTCTTACCTGCGTTGTCAAGGTCAAGAAGTTGAGTAAAGAGTTTATCTTCAATCATTCCCATTTTAATAGCAGGAATAATATTATTTTTTTGATAATATTTAATTAGCTCTTCTGGATTTTGTCCAGACATTAATGCTTCATAGTATAGTGTTTGGTGTACCTCTTCATCAGTTACATCAATATTTTCAGCTTTAGCAATAGCATCTACAATAAATGTAGCTTTTACACTACGCTGAGCATCTTCACGAACAGATTCACGCAACTCATCAATCTTATCAGCATTACCTTGAATAGCATCAAGCTCATCTTTTGACAGACTTTGAGCCTTTTGATTAGCTAAGTTATCAATCTCTTGCTCTACAATATTTTCAGGTAGCTCAAAAGTGTAAGCTTCAACTAGAGCTTCGAGATATTTTGGTTTTAACTCTTCATTATATAATTTACTAAGTTTCTCTGTACGAATTTGCTCAGTAAGTTGCTCTTTGAGAGTCTCAAGAGTTGCATCATCTTTTTTAGTTATTGTTTTTGCAAGTTCATCATTAATTTCAGGCTCAGATTTAACTTTAATATCTTTAAGATTAATATCAAACTGAGTCTCTTTTCCAGCAAGGTTTTGAGCTTGATAATCTTTTGGGAATGTAACAGTAATTCTCTTTTGCTCACCCTTTTTCATACCAATCATCTGCTCTTCAAAACCAGGGATAAATTGACCAGAACCAATCTCAAGCTCAAAATCTTCAGCACTACCACCCTCAAAAGCTTCACCATCAATATAACCTTTGAAGTCAAAAACAGCTGTATCTCCTTCTTGAAGACCACGATCCTCTTCAATACTTTTTAGTGGTGCAGATTGCTTAGCAAGAGTATCTATACGCTCATTTAACTCCTCCTCACTAACTTCTGGAAGCTCATACTCTGGAAGTTGCTCTTTATATCCAGCTACATCAAATTGTGGACGTAAGCATACTTGAATCTCTGCTTCAATTAGCTCTTCACCCTTGTCATATTTTTTAAACATAGGGTCGCCTAGAATATCTTTAGCATCAATTTCAGCCTCTTTGTAGGCTTCTTCTAGCATTTGACGGATTAATTCACCCTCAGCATCTTGCTCAAGTTTTTCTCCATACATCTTTTTAACAACGTGTGCGGGTACTTTTCCTTGACGAAAGCCATCAACTTTCATCTGCTTACCTGCCTCTTTTGCAAGTTTCTCTACTTTAGTATTAAGTTCATTTTTTGAAAAATCACCTTTAATAAGCAGATTGGCATCATTGATTTTCTCATTTGTAACGTTCACGGATTTGATCCTTTTCAATATATAATAAATGGTATAGATTCTAGCAAAAAGTAGCTAAAAGCCATAAGGATAGTGTGTAAAAATTTTTTAATACCAATTGGATATACTCCATATTATTTAAATATATGGGATATATTATGAAAGAGCGTTATAAAACTAAAAAGATATATGTTGGAAATGTAGCAGTAGGTGGCGATGCCCCAATCTCAGTACAGTCAATGACCTTTTCTAATACCAAAGATATAGAGGCTACTGTTGAACAGATTAATAGACTCCATTTTGCTGGTTGTGATATTGTAAGAGTAGCTGTTCCTGAAATGGAAGATGCTTTAGCACTTAAGGAGATAAAATCGAGAGTCTCTTTGCCTATAGTAGCTGATATACACTTTAACTATCGCTTGGCACTTGAAGCAGCAAAATGGGTTGACTGTATCCGTTTCAATCCAGGAAATATTGGAGAGAAAGGGCGTATAAAAGAGATTGTTAAGGCTTGTCAAGAGAGAAACTTACCTATTCGTGTTGGAGTTAATGCTGGTAGTTTAGAGAAAGAGTTTGAAGATAGATATGGTGCAACAGCAAAGGGTATGGTAGCAAGTGCAGAGTACAATATAAAATTCCTTGAAGACCTTGGATTTAGTGATATAAAAGTATCACTAAAGGCTTCTGATGTTGATAGAACAGTTGAAGCCTATAGAGTACTTCGCCCACGCAATAATTACCCTTTTCATTTAGGAGTTACTGAGGCAGGAACACTATTTCACGCTACTGTAAAATCTGCTATTGGGCTTGGCTCACTACTCCTTGATGGTATTGGTGATACTGTTAGAGTATCTATAACTGGAGAGTTGGAAAAAGAGATTGAAGTTGGTAGAGCTATCATAAAAGACTCTGGACGTTTAGGAGAGGGGCTTAATATCATCTCTTGTCCTACTTGTGGAAGAATAGAGGCTGATTTAGTTAGTGCAGTAGCTGAGGTGGAGCGTAGAACAGCACATATTAAAAAGCCATTAAATGTATCTGTAATGGGCTGTGTGGTTAATGCTATTGGTGAAGCTAAACACGCAGATGTAGCTATTGCTTATGGCAAAGGTGTGGGGCTTGTTATGGTTAGGGGTGAAGTTGTTGCTAGATTGCCTGAATCTGAGCTTGTAGATAGATTTGTTCAAGAGGTTGAGAAGATGGCAGAGGCGGATGTATAATGGAAAATCTCTATAATTTAAATATTGAAAGAGCTGTATTATCTGCTATTATCTTTGACCCTAAAATTTTTGAAGAGGTAGCCTCACGCCTAAATTCAGATGACCTATATCACCCATTTCATCAACATCTTTTCCTTGCAATGGATAAGTTATACTCAAAAGAGCTTCCTATTGATGAGGAGTTTTTACGTAAAGATTTGCAGAAAGAGGGTAATTTTGATGAGATAGAGATGGTAGAGGTTCTTTCTGCTAATCCAATTACTGATACTAAAGCCTATATTGAAGAGATAAAGTCTCTTAGTGCTAAACGCTCATTAATAACTCTTGCTACTGAGATAAAAAAACTCACTATTGAAGAGAGCCTTGAGGCTATAGATGTGATGGATAGAGTAGAGCAAAAACTTTATAAGATTACTCAAGATAGTGTTAGTGCAGATTTTAGAAATTCTGAAGAGATTACAGAGTCAATGACAAAAGAGATACTTCGTTTAAAAGAGTTAGGTAACTCTAAATTGATAGGTGTGGATACAGGCTTCCGTAATTTAAATGATAAAACCAGTGGTTTTGGTAAGGGAGATTTAATTATTGTAGCTGCACGTCCTGCTATGGGTAAGACGGCATTAGTTTTAAATATGGCACTTAGAGCTATTGAGAGAGATGAAGGAGTTGCTTTCTTCTCTCTTGAAATGCCAGCAGAACAGTTGATGCTACGTATCTTATCAGCTAAAACTTCTATTCCTTTACAGGCTTTACGTGTTGGTGATTTAATTGATGAGCAGTGGAACCAACTCATTCAAGCTAGTGATGAAATTTCACATAAAAAGC